>JAYTAT010000989.1:0-6492 GCA_043737315.1 Archangium sp. | reverse complement strand
TGGGCGCGCTGGCTGATGCTTTCGCCAAAGGCGATCTCTCGAAGCGCGCTGAACTCACCGGGGGCGACGAACTCACCGCCCTGGGGAAGACCTTCAACGCCATGGGCGCCGAGCTGGAAATTGCCCGCGCGCGCCTGCAGCAGTGGAACGACGAGCTCAGGCGCAAGGTCGACGAGGCCACTGCCGATCTGCGCGCGGCCCAGGCGCACCTGCTCGAGGCCCAGAAGCTCGCCGCCATCGGTCAGCTCGGCGCTGGCGTGGCGCACGAGATCAACAACCCGTTGGTGGGCATTCTGGGCAACGCGCAGCTGCTCCTGATGGACACCAAGGAGACCGACGACAATTTCTCGTTGCTCAAGCAGATCGAAGACAGCGCGCACCGGTGTCGCGAGGTAACCCTGCAGCTGCTGCGCTTCTCGCAAAAACGCGGCGAGGTCGCCCTCGCGCCGATGGATCTTTGCGCGGTGGTGAAGAAGACCATGGCGCTCGAGAAGGAGCGCTCTTTGGGGGTGACGCTCGAGGTGGTGATCCCCCCGGGGCCCACGATGATCGACGGCGACTCTGAGCAGCTCGAGCAGGTGATAGCTCAGCTCTGCACCAACGCGCGCACCGCCATGACCACGGTGCTCACCCGGCACCTGACGGTGACGGTCGAGCCCACCACCGAAGGCGCGAAGTTGATCGTCGCCGACACCGGCAAGGGCATCGCCCCCGAGAACCTCACCCGCATCTTCGAGCCGTTCTTCACCACCAAGGACGTGTGGACCAACATCGGCCTGGGTCTCGCGGTGGCTTACCGGGTGGTGCAGGAGCACCAGGGGCGGCTCGAAGTGCACAGCGAGCCGGGCAAGGGCGCGCGCTTCACGTTGTTCTTGAAGGCGGTGGGCACCACCCGACGTCACGCGGGTGCGACTGTGGTTGACGTGGGCGGGCAGGGGAAGGGCATCACCGGCTGAATCGAGTAAGGAGCGCTGAGCGATGTCCCCCCGCATCCGGTTCGCACTCATGCTGATCGCCATTGCGGCCATGGTGCCGCTGGCGTGGTGGTTGTTCCTGGCTGAGCCCAGCGCGCAGCTTCCGCAGGTGGTGGTGCCGTCGGCGCCCGTGGGGCTCGATGCAGGCCCGCGCGCCGTTGAGATCCGCCTGGGCGAGCTGACCGGCAGCGTACAGATTCGCCGCGGCCTCGATGGTGGTTGGCAAGACGCGAAGTCCGGTGACGCGCTGCTGCCCAGCGATGGCGTGCGCACCACCGAGGGCAGCTCCGCTGTGCTCGTCGGCGGTGAGACCTGGGAAGTGAAGATGGAGCCCGGCACCGAGGTCGGCATCGGCGACTTGAAGGAGAGCATCACCCGGCTGCTCCTCGAATCAGGCATGGCGAAGGCCACCGTCAAGGGGCAGGGCCGGCACACCTTCGAGGTGCGCGCGACGGGCAGTGACGCGTCGGCCAGCACCGATGGCGGCGTGTTCACCATCGCCAGCAACGGCCTGGGCACGGTCGCGGTGGGCACCCAGAGTGGTGAGGTCTCGTTCTCGGGCGCGGGCCGCGTGGTGATCGTTCGCGCGGGGCAGCAGTCGATCGTGACGCCCGGTCAGGCGCCGAGCGCGCCGGTCACCATTCCGTCGTCGTTGCTGCTCAAGGTCTCGATGCCGACCAGGAAGACCATCAACACGCCCCAGCTGGTGCTCAAGGGCGACGTGCAGCCCGGCTCGCGGGTCGAGGTGCAGGGCAAGATCGTCAGCGTCGACGAGCGGGGGCACTTCGAGGTGCCGGTCTCGCTCAAGGAGGGGAAGAATTCGCTCAGCGTGCAGGCTCGGAGTGTGGGTGGCACACAGGCGAGGTCTTCGGCGGCGGTGGAGCTGGATACGACCGTGAAGGCGCCCACGATCGATCCGGGGTTGTGGAAGTAGGCCCCCCCGCCCACCGGGAAAGGGTGCTCGAAACTACCGCCGCGCTTCGAGTGCCTTGAACTGCCCAGGATCCATCCCCACGGATCCAAAATGCCGATCGGGCGCGACCTTCTCACCGTGAAAGTCGCTGCCCGCGGTGCAGATGAGGCCGAGCTCCTTCGCCCACTTCGCAAACAGCTCGCGCTGGCTGGGCGGGTGATCCTTGTGAATCACTTCGATCCCGTCGAGCCCTGACTTCGCCATCGTCTCGACCTCGAGGCGATTGACCCGCGAGCTGCCCGGGTGCGCAATGGTCGCCGTGCCGCCCGCACCGTGAATCAGGGTGATCGCCGCGTCGACGGGGAGCTCGAAGCGCTGCACCCACGCCGAGCGGCCATCCCCCAGGAACCGATCGAACGCCTCCTTGGTCGACGAGCACACCCGCAGCTCTACCAGCACGCGGGCGAGGTGCGGCCGGGTCAACGTGGCGTCGCCTGCGAGCGCGCGCACCTGTTCCATGGTGACCGGCACGCCCTGGGCAACCAGCTTCTTGACCATCAGTTCCATGCGTTTGCCGCGTTCGTCGACCAGCTGCAGTGCGTAGGCACAGAGCCTGGTGTCGGCAGGGTCGATGAAGTGCCCCAGAATGTGCACCTCGCGCCGGTGGTGAATGCAGGAGATCTCGATGCCCGGCACCAGCCGCATGTTCTTCGCCTTCGCGGCCGCCTCGCAGGCGGGCAACGCGGCGAGGGTGTCGTGGTCGGTCACCGCGAGCACCGTGACGCCTGCCTTTGCGGCCAGCCCGACCTGCTCGTGAGGCGGGTACTGCCCATCGGAAGCGGTCGTGTGCGAGTGCAGGTCGATCATGCTAGACGAGCTGTTACTCCGCTATGCAGCACACCTTCCAGATCTCCCGGAAGATTGAATACGGCACTCGGGCGATGCTCTTTCTCGCCTCCTTGCCGGACGGCATCACCACGTCTTTCCGCGAGATCGCCCGGCAGATGGACATTCCCGAGGAGTTCCTCGCGAAGATCCTCAAGACCCTGGTGAAGTCGAAGCTGGTGAAATCGGTGCGTGGCTCACTTGGTGGGTATTCGCTCGCGGTGCCTGCCTCTCACGTCACTTTCCTCGACGTGATTCAGGCGGTCGAAGGCCCCATCTCGGTCAACGTGTGCACCGAGAAGGATCACGGCGGCTGCAACTTCACCTCGACGTGCACCATGTTCTCGGTCTGGTCACTGGGGCAGGAGCGCATGCTCGAGGTCTACCGGAACACCCGCCTCGACAAGCTGGCCATGCGCTCGTTGACGCACCGCTCACCGCTGGTGCGCGCCACCACGCCGGCCTGAAACGCCCTCTCCCTTTCGAGAGAGGGGCTGCCACATCACCTCAGGGGTAGATGTTCACCACGATGACGGTGATCGCCGACTTCTGGCCGCGGTCGTCCCACACTTCGAGAGCGATGCGGAAGGTACCGGTCACGCCCTGAGGAATGGTGAGCTTCACTTTGTTGGTCATCCCGCGCATGCCGTTATTCTGCAGCGCTGCGCTGGTGGCCCCTCCGGGGAAGGGCAGGAGCAGGGTGAAGCGGTACTCGCGCACCATGGAGTTGTCGGTCGACGTCGCGCCCGAGAGGGTGATCTCGTCAGGGTTTATCATCGACAGGTTGAACGAGGCGGCCGTCTGCGAACCCATCACGCAGTTCGGATCGTTGAGCAGCTGGGCCGGCTGACACGCCGTGATGCCCGCGCTGGGGACCTGGTCGAGCGCAGCGTTCGAGCGCAGCAGCATCTTCTTGTAGCTGGGCGCCCCGTAGTCCGTGTCGTTCGACACGACCGACAGCTCAGCCAGCTGCATGCCACCCGACGTCGGCCTTCGGTACTGCACGGTGGTCTCGAGCATGCCGCCCGCGGGCACCGATGAGTTCGGGGGAATCAGCGGGTCGACGAGCGAGAAGAAGGGCTGCATCGAGACGCCCACCGAGTTCACGATGAGCGTGCCGCAGCCCATGCCGTTGCGAATGTAAAAGGTGCGGGCGGTGAGTTCTTCCATCGGGTCGCCGAAGTCGATCTCGTTGACGGGGTCGGTGATGAGGCAGGGCTTGATGCCGCTGATCACCGAGACCACCACGGTGCCGCCTGAACCTGCGCCCATGCCGGGAATGTCGGCGACGATCTCGAGCTGGTCAGAGACGAGCAGCGGCTGATCGACTTCGGTCACCACGATGGTCGCGCTGGCGGTGGGCTGAATCATCTGGCCCTGCACGTTCTGGGTGACAGAGAAGCGGCTGTCGCTGCTGGTGGTGGTGCCCGACGAACGGAAACGCACGCCCGAGATCGAGATGGGCGTGCTGCCATCGTTGGTGACGCGGAAGTTCGCCTTGTTCTGAATGCGCGTCGGGTTGCCGCAGACGTCCTGCGCGTTGGTGAAGTTGCAGCTCGTGGGGGCCACGTAGATGCTCGGCTTGATCGCGTTGGCCTGAATGGTGAGTCGGGCCGGGTTGGCCGCGCCGTCGCCGATGACCGGGTCGTTGCTCTTGAGCGTCAGCACCGCAGAGTGCGACTGCGTGGTGGCGCCTGAGCCATCGTCCGTCGCGTTGAATCGCAAGGTGATGGTTGTCTCGTCGGTGCCGTCAGCCGTGGAGAGCAGGATGGGCGAGCCTACGCTGGGCGAAGAAGACGGCGAGTCGAGGGTGAAGCCGTCGTTGGTGCCGGTGGTGGTGATGCCGTCGATCTCGATGGCGGTGATCTTGAGCGCAGGGCAGCCGCGGTTGCGGATCTTCAGCTGCAGCGTGGCCGTTTGATTCATCAGGGTGTCGGGGAAATCGAGCGTGCACTCGGAGAGGGGGCTGTCTGCGGTGCAGGTGAAGAAGCCGCTCAGGTCTTGCTTCTGAGGGGCGGTCTCGATCTTGGGCTGCGCGGGCAGGTTGATACCCGAGCCGATCAGCGTGACCACGCGGTTCTCGGTGCCTTCGGTCTTGTCGTCGATGGTCAGATCGGCGCGCACGTCACCTTTGACGGTCGGTGAGAAGGAAATGGGGAACTCCACGTCGCCCAGGCGGGCAATCGAGGTGGGCAGGTCGCTGCCCAGGGTGAAGGAGGCCGCACCCGCGCCGGTAATGGTCAGCGCCAGCGCGCCGTCGACGCGGCCCTTGTTGCTGATGCTCAGCTTCTTGATGTCGGGGAACACGTCGCGTACGGCCGCGTTGTTCTCGTCGCGCGTGGGGCACGCGGAGAAGCTGAGCGCCGTCGGCGTCGGCACGAAGTCGGGAACGGTGCCCGCAGGCTGCATGTCGCGGCAGTTGCAGCCCAGGATGGTGAGGACCGCAGCGAGGGGCAAAGTCAGTTTCTTCAAAGGAAAACTCCAGATCGGCCGTGTTGAGGTTCGGGTGTATACCGCCCGCGCTCATGGCTACCAAGACCCAGCAGACGCTTCGCAAGACGTATGACAAAGCCCGCCGAGTCAACCCCCGGCCGATCACCGGCAAAGAAACGGCCATCGAGCTGCTCGAAACCGCGTTTGGCGCCTATGTGGGCCGCCAGGAGCGCACCGCCTTCGAGCTGATGCGCCGCTCGCTCGATGAGAACGCGGCCATCTTCCTCACCCTGTCGGGCGCCATGACGCCGGCCGGTCTGCACCAGAGCTGCATCATTCCCCTGGTCGAGACGGGCGTGATCAGCGCCATCACCACCACGGGCGCGAACCTGTACCACGACGCCCACCGCGTCTTGAAACACCACATTCGCGAGGTGAACCCCAACGCGGGCGACATTCAGTACCGCACGGCGCGCATCATTCGCATCTATGACCTGGGCTTCGCCGAAGAGGTGCTGCTCGACACCGACCGGCTCTTCTCTGCGATCATCCGCCACGCGGATTTTCAGAAGAAGATGACCACGCCCGAGTTCCACTACCTGCTGGGCAAGCACATGAACGCGATCGAGGAGGAGCTCGGCGTCGAGCAGCCCTCGCTTCTTTCGACCTGCTACCGGCGCGCGGTGCCGATCTTCGTGGGCGCCGTGCAGGACGGCTCGATCTTCCTGAACGTGGTGAAGCTCAAAAAGCTGCTGGGGCCTGAGTTCAAGTTCGAGCTCGACATCAACGAAGACGTCTACGAGATGGCGGCCATCCAGCACTACTGCCGGCACCACTTCTCCAAGCGCATGGCGGTATGGATTCTCGGTGGCGGCGTGCCCAAGAACTACACGCTTCAGGGCGAGCCGCTGCTCGATCAAATTCTCAACGTGCCCACCTCGGGCTTCGACATCGACGTGCAGTTCTGCGTCGACCCTGTCGACAACGGCGCGCTCTCCAGCTGCCCTGCGGGCGAAGGCCATACCTGGGGCAAGGTCTCGGCTGACGCGGTGGAGACCGGCTCGGTCTACGTGCACTGCGACGTGACCGCCGTCTTCCCGTGGCTCGTGCACGCGCTGATGCAGGTCAAACACAGCAAGCGCAAGCCCTTCCGCCTGATGGACCGGATGAAGGACGCGGTGAAGTACCTCGACGTCGACGTGCAGAAGCAACGCAAGGAGCTGATGGCGACGATCGAGTGGAGCGTCAGCGAGGTGCGCTGAGGCGCCGGTAGTCCTTCAGGTTGCG
>JAYTAT010000988.1:0-2601 GCA_043737315.1 Archangium sp. | reverse complement strand
CCGAGCTGAAGCTTCGGCTGCAGACCTACGTGGGCCTCGCGCAGAAGGGCGAGAAGCGCAACGTGGCGTTGCTGCGTACGGCCTGGCGCAGCGAGAAGGATCCCGCGGTGCGGGCGATCATCGCCGATGCGCTCTACCAGTCGGATCCGCGTGAAGGCGCCAACGTGCGCACGCTGCTCGACAGCGCGCTGGCCACTGACGACGTCTACGGGCGCATCAAGAAGGCCTCACTCGAGGCAGGCTTCGACTTGCCTGTGCTGCCTTCTCTGGTCGAGCTCGCTTCGGCGGGCAACGTCGACGCGGCTGCGCGCCTGTTCGAGTTCGTGCGCGTCGACGCGAGTGACGAACGTGCTTCCGCGTGGCTCTCGGAGCAGCTGGCCGTGGTCGCAACCGATGCCCCGCAGGAGTTGCTGTTGGCCCTCAAATCCACGCCCGAAAACGAGCGCAGCGTGGTGATCGACTGCCTGGTGCGCGGCCTGGTGAAGGCGGCCCAGCCCGAAGCGCCGCTGTGGGGCGTACTGCGGCAGTCGCAGGGCGCGGCCGACCCCACCATGGTGATGTTCGCCAAGGGTCTGGAGACGACGCTCTCGCTGAAGATCGCCGAAGCCAAGGCGCCGGGCGTCGTCCCGGTGTTGATCGTGCCGGTGAACCCCGATGTGCCTGCCGGCACTCCTGGCGGGTAACCCTCTGGCACGATGAGTGGAACCGGGCTTTGCGGATCCACCGGTCGGCCATGAAGCTGACCCGAAGCGTCCTTGCCCGCTTCACTTGTCGGACCCCCGTGCTATTGCCAGTGCTCCACCACAACCTCTCCGCAACGGAGGGGTTCTCGAAAGGAGCAACGCCATGGCAGGAGGAATCAACAAGGTCATTCTCATCGGCAACCTCGGCAAGGATCCCGAGGTGCGCTTCACGCCCGGCGGGCAAGCGGTCGCGAACTTCAACATCGCCACCAGCGAGTCTTGGAATGACAAGACCAGCGGGCAGAAGGTCGAGAAGACCGAGTGGCACCGCATCGTGGTCTGGGGAAAGTTGGCTGAGCTCTGCGGCGAGTACTTGAAGAAGGGCCGCCAGTGCTACGTGGAAGGCCGCCTTCAGACGCGCGAGTGGACAGATAAAGACGGCCTGAAGAAGTACACCACCGAAGTCGTCGCCAACACCGTGCAGTTCCTTGGTGGTGCGCCCGGCGGCCGCTCGGCTGATGCAGGCGGCGCGTACCAGGCCGGCGGTTCACGCCCTGAGTCGACCGGTGGCAATGAGTCCGGCGGTGGAGCACCTCCCGATGACATGGGCGGTCCGCCTCCCGCAGACGACATTCCCTTCTGAGCTTCACCCTAGGCCTGAGTGACGTGCGCCCTTCTTTGAGGGCGCAGCCCGCACAAGTCCCCACTTCTCGACCGCTGGCGTCACGTTCGCGAAGCGAAGTAGGGTGCGTTTCGAGAGGCAGGAGCGTGCCGGCGCTTCGGAAGAGCACTTGACGAAGTAGTCGGCTTTCTGTTTTGTGCCCCGCCTTTCAACCGATACACCTTTCACGACATCAGCGCCGAGCCCGGTCAGCGCTGAACACCACGACGTAGGAGTAGCCCGATGAACGTTAGAGCACTCGCGCTCGGAGCCCTGGTTGGCTTCGTGGTCGCTTTCACCCCCTCCTGTAGCCCTCCCAAGTGTGGCCCGCAGAACTGTGACGGCTGCTGCGACACGAAGGGCACCTGCGTCAAGAAGCCCAACAACAACAACAACACCACCTGTGGCTCGGCTGGCAATGCTTGCACCGACTGCGCAATGCAGAGCTCGACCTGTAACCCCGCGACCTCCACCTGCGGCACCACGGGCGGCGGCACCGGCGGTGGCAGCGGCACTGACTCTGGCGTCGTCTGCGACGGCTGCACGCTCCCCAGCGGCGCCTGCGTGCCCCTCTCCCGCACCTCCGTGATCAACTGCGGCAAGAACGAAGCGCGCTGCGCGGCCTGCGCTGCGGGCGAGCTGTGCACCGCGGGCGTGTGCGAAGTGCCAGTCGGCTCGAAGAAAGTGGGAGAAGCCTGTTCGACCGACCTTGAATGCCAGGGTGCTGGCGCAGGCGCCCTCGGCTCGATGGCCATCTGCAAGAAAATGACGACCAGTGGCAACGGTGCCTATGCGGGGGGCTACTGCACCCGGCGTTGCGGCACTGCCGCGACCACGTGCCCCGGCGGTTCGACCTGCGTCGGCCTGCTGCCTGCGTACGGCGAAGCCGACACCATTTGCTGGGACAACTGCAGCAACGGCGCCGGCGGCGACGCCTGCCGCACGCCTGGCTATGGCTGCTACGGTGTGGGCAGCAGTATGGCCTGCTGGATCAGCCCGGCCCCTACGCCCGACGCGGGCGCTCCTGCAGACAAGGTCGGCAACGCGTGCACGGGCGAAGCCCAGTGCATCAACCCGCCTGAGACGGGCGGCGTCTGCCTCAGCCGCGAGTTCAACTACAACTGGGCGAGCCTCGGCGGCTCGTGCTCGAAGGAAGGCTGCCTCAGCAACTCGGAGTGCTCCGCCGACGGTGGCGCGATGTGCATCGGCTTCACAGCAACCGACCCGGATCTTTGCGTGCAGAAGTGCGCCAACTCC
>JAYTAT010000987.1:0-2604 GCA_043737315.1 Archangium sp. | reverse complement strand
GCCGGGTGGTCGACGTGAAGTACGTGAAGGATCAGCCCGCGGGCGCGAAGGACACCGGTCGTCAGACAGCTCGCAACTTCACCCAGGTCAAGGGCGCCTTGTTCAAGTTGGTGAAGGGCACCCTGCCTGCCAATGCCTTGTGTCTGCTGGGTACCAACGCCACCTTCACCAAACGAAAGCTGATGCCCGTGGCGCCGGAGACCGGTGACTGCGACGAGAAGACCTCTGCCATCGCAGCAGAGCTCGCCGCGCGAAAGGTGACGAAGTGCTTCGCCACGGGCACGTTGCCGGAAGGCCGCCTCTTCTTTGCGAGCTACGAACTCCAGGGCAGCAGCGCGCTTGCGGGCGTGGTGCTCACCCGCGAGAAAGAAGCGCCCACCATTCGAAAGTTTCCCGCCCTCTGGGAGCGGGGCGCTCCGAGCTGCTGGCGCGCCGATGATGGCTGCGAGTTCGACGCCTCGAGCTACCGCGTCGCCTTCGCCATGAGTGGACCTGCGGGGCTCGAGCTCTACGCGCTGTGGGCCGGACCCGAAGGCGAGAATGCCGAGGTGTTGCGCGTGAAGGGCCCAGAGCTGAAGGTCGTGGCGTCGGCCAGCCGCTATTGGTCGCCCGAATGAACAGCGCTTTCGGCCTCCCGTGAAATGGTCGACGTGCTGTTCGCTGCCAGGAAGCGAAACCCCTCAGGCTCGACGACCCGAGGCAGTTGCTTCGTGAGGGCGAGCTTCCCTGCCTCGAAGTTCCAGACCCCCTGCGCGTGGTCGATGGGCTCCAGCCCGCGAAGAATTAGCGGCCATCGGCGTACTGCAGGCGGTACGGTCTGACCGATGTCGAGCAGTTCCGTTTCCACCGCCAGCTTCGAAAAGACCTGGGAAACGGCGGGCGATGCGAAGTCGCAGATCGTCGCTCAGCTGGTGTTGGTCTGGAGCATGGACGAACCGACGCGCCTGGGTGAGTCGCTCAGTCTCAACGGCCCCTGCTTCATCGGCCGTGGGCTCGAGCTCGACGACGACCCCGCGCCCCGTACCTTTCCAGAGCGCGTGCGGCCGAACACGAGGCTTCGCACCGGCCCCATCGCCAACGCGCGCATCTCGCGGCAGCAGATTCGGCTGACTCCGATCTCGAACGAGCGGGTGGAGGTCGAGAACGTCGGCAAGGCGCCGATGTCGATCAACGGCGTCATCACCGTCGCAGGCGTGCTCGTCGACGGCGACGTGCTCGAGGTGCAGAACGCGGCCATCTGGCTTTTGCGCTTCGCCGAGCGCGATTGGAGCCCGAGCACGTACCCTGCCGACTTCAGCTTCGCGCAGCCTGACGCCTTCGGTCTGGTGGGTGAGAGCCCTGCGATGTGGGCGCTGCGAGGCACGCTCGCGTTTGCCGCGAGCACCGACCGTCACGTGCTGCTGCTGGGCGAGAGCGGCACCGGCAAAGAGCTGGCGACGCGCGCGTTGCACGGGCTTTCGGCGCGCCGGGCGCTGCCGCTGGTCTCACGCAACGCGGCCACGCTCCCCGAGGGGCTCATCGACGCAGAGCTCTTTGGCAATGTGAAGAACTACCCCAACCCGGGCATGGCCGATCGCCCCGGGCTCATCGGTGAAGCAGACGGTTCGACGCTCTTCCTCGACGAAGTGGGTGAGCTTCCCGAGAAGAGCCAGGTGCACCTGCTGCGCGTGCTCGACCGCGACGGCGAGTATCAGCGGCTCGGCGAGACGCGCGTGCGGCACAGTCGGTTCCGCCTGGTCGCGGCCACCAACCGGCCCGTCTCTGCGCTCAAGCACGACTTCCTCGCGCGGTTCACGCACCGCATCGAGGTGCCTTCTTTCGACGAACGGCGTGAAGACGTGCCGCTGATTCTCGAAGCGATGTTGCGCGCGGTCGCCGCGAAGACGCCCGAGGTGGCGCGCCGCTTCTTCGCGACCCGTCACGGGGTGCAAGCCGAGCCGCGCCTCTCGCCGGCGTTGATCGCCCGATTGATGCGGCACCGATTTCATCACCACGGCCGTGAGCTCGACCGGTTGATGTGGCTTTCCGTGCAAACCGCGACCGGCGACTTTCTCGGCCTCACCACCGCGCTCGAAGCAGAGCTGGGGGCTCCCATTCCCCCGCCGGTGTCGGTGGATATTTCCAAACTCGACGCAGCGACACTGACCCGCGCGATGGAGGCCGCTGGCCAGAGCCCCACCGAGGCCGCGCGCCAGCTGGGGCTCAAGAACCGGTACGTGCTTCTGCGCCTGCTCAAGAAGCACGGCATCTCGAGCGGTACGGAAGGAAACTCATGACCACCCGCCCGCTGCTGCGTGAACTGCTGGAAAACGTGCTCGCCACGAGCCCGGAGTTTCCAGCCCGATTCTACGAGCGCCTCTTCGTGTCGCACCCTGAGCTGCGGCCGATGTTTCATCGCTCGTCACCCGACGCGCAGCAGAAGATGTTCGCGCAGAAGTTGATGATGGTGGTCGACGCGATCGAGAACCCCGAGGCGCTGCGACGCGAACTGGCCTCGGTGGCCACTTCGCATCGCGCTTACGGCATCACCCGAGAAATGTACGACTGGGTCGGCACCGCGTTGCTCGAGACGGTGAGCGAGACGCTCAAAGAGAGCGCCACGCC
>JAYTAT010000986.1:0-6501 GCA_043737315.1 Archangium sp. | reverse complement strand
GGGCTCGGGCTCGCGGCCCCGGTGGTGGCCGACACGTTCTCGGAATGGAACCGCGGCGACCTCGCCTCGTTCCTCATCGAGATCACGGCCGACATCTTCCGCGTGAAAGAACCTTCGGGGCGGCTGCTGGTCGATTCGATTCTCGACAAGGCGGGGCAGAAGGGCACCGGGAAGTGGACGGTCGTCGCGGCCTCAGAGCTGGCGGTTCCGATTCCCACCATCGCGGCGGCGGTCGACGCGCGGTTGCTGTCGTCTGCGAAGGACACCCGGGTTCGGGCCGAGGCACTGCACGCTCCGTCGCGCGCCAAGTTGGAAGGCGTGACGGTCAGTGATCTGGCGGACGCGCTCTATGCGTCGAAGATCGCCAGCTACACGCAGGGCTTCGCGATGCTGCAGGCGGCGAGCGATGCGTTTGGGTACGGCACGAACTTGAGTGAAGTGGCGCGCATCTGGACTGCGGGCTGCATCATTCGCGCGTCGTTCTTGAAGCGGGTGATGGCGGCGTTCAGTGGAAAGTCGGACCTGCTCGCGTTGACGCCGGACTTCGTGGCGGATCTCTCGAAGCGGCTGCCTGCCTGGCGTCGCGTCGTCGCGGGTGCAGCGCGCGCGGGGCTGGCAGCGCCGGGCTTGTCGGTGTCGTTGAGCTGGTACGACACGCTCACCACCGCACGGGGAACAGCGTCGCTCATTCAGGCGCAGCGCGACTACTTCGGCAGCCACACGTACGAGCGCACTGATGGTCCGGGTGTCGCCGTGCACACCGAGTGGAAAGCCTGAACGACTCCCTCGCAAGAGCATCTACCTGCGCATGGGGCCCCGCAGCTTCCGCCCGGCCGCCCCCCCCTTGACCCTCTGACTACGCTCGCAACATCGACACCACCCAGCCCACGTGCCGGCCGGTCGCCGTCGAGAGCCCGTGATCCCGCACGGTGTCGCTGTTGAGCACCCGCGCGTGCGCCTCGAGGTTCGTGTGGAACACCGAGCCCGGAATGATGGTGCCGTTGGGCATCACCTGCCGGCCCGCGATGCGCGTGCGCGAGACCACCTCGAGCGACGTGAGCCGCAGCAGCTCGTAGCGCCGGGCCTCATGCCCGGGCTGCACCGAGACGGCGACGATGAGCTTGCCGAAGGTCGGGTCTTTGTTGACCAGCACATCGCCCGCCTCGAAGCCGACGTCGAAGCGCACGTTCACCTCGGCAAGGCCCTGCACGCCGGCCGCTCGCATCGCGGCGAGCACCTCGGCCGAATCAGGTACCTCGAGTGAATCGAAGACACCCGCATTGGGCAGGAACAACCCCATCTTCCCATCACGGGGATCCTTCAAGTCACCACGCCACGACTCGGCGTTGATGCGGAACTCGCGCGCCACGTGCGTGTTGACGACGTCTTCCTGCGCGAAGGGAATCGGCCGGCCGCTGGCGATGAGAAACTGCAGCGCCGGCAGGTCGAGCGGCACCAGCGAACCATCGGGCAGCCGCACGCGGTGCGCCTCTTCGGTCACCGGGTGCTCCACCTGAATGCGCGTGTTCATCTCGAGCAGGTAGAACTTGTTGTCTTTGTACATCAGCTCGACCGTGCACGCGCCGACGTAGCCGCAGTCGTCAGCGATGCGGGTGGCGATGGCGCAGATGCGCTGCGTGAGGGCGGGCTCGTTGCGCAGCAGTGCGGGCGGCGCCTCTTCTTGAATCTTCTGGCTCGCGCGCTGCTCGGTGCAATCGCGCATGCCGAAGTGGCGCGTATTGCCGAAGCGGTCGCGCAGCACCTGCACCTCGAGGTGAATCGTCTCGGGAATGTTCTGCTCGAACATCACGCCGGCGTCCCACCCGTTGGCTTTGATTTCACCCAGCACCCGCTGTACCGCGGCCGGCACACCCGAAGGCTCAGCGATGACCGCCTGCCCGCGCCCGCCACCCCCGTTGGCCGCCTTGAGCCGCCCGGGGTACGTGAAGTGACCCGCTGCGTGACCCGCCGCGATGGCCGCGATGATGGCCTCGGCTTCGGTCTCTTCGAGCACGATGCCCGGCGTCACGGCCGCGGGGTCGATGGCCTGCGCGAGCTGGCGGAACTTCCGCTTGTCGCCCGCGCGTTCGACCACGTCCTGCATGGGGCCGATGAAGACGATGCCCTCTTCGCGGAAGAGCTGAATCGCAGCGCTGTTTTCCGCCAGGGGGCCGTAGCCCGGGTAGAGCGCCGAACGCGCGAGCTCTGCCTGGGCGCGCGTGCCGAAGCGCGCCTTGTAGACGGCGTGAATGCGGTCGGCGATCTGTCGCGCGTTGGCGTAGCTCTCGCGGAAGCTGCCCTGAAGCCCGATGCTGAAGCCGCCCGAGGCCCTGGCGAGGCGAACCTGCAATGAGGTCGCGTCGTCTTGCTCGCTGAAGAGCACCACAGGAATCGCGCCGAAGTGGATGGCCTCCCGCACCGCGCGCACACCCATCTCACCCTTGTCGGCGACGATGACGTAGGCCAGATCGCCCCCGCCGACCGTGGTGGGGGGCAGGCGTGAGAGGTCGTAGGTCGCCAGCTCGATGACGTCGGCCGCGCGGGGGGCGCTGGCCATGAGCGAGGCCGCTTCAGCAGCAAGACGCACACGAAGCACCTTCGCCAGGTGTGGGTGGCGGTGCAGCGCGACGAGCAGGTTCATCGCCTCGTCACCCAGGCCGTCGTCGACCTCAAGCAACTTACCAAACGCGACCAGTGGACGCGTTTCGACGATTTCAGCCCAACGAGACTCTTCCGAGATGACGGTGCGCGCGACCTGAATACGCGCCCAGAGCCGCAGCAGCCGCGCCGGCGCTTCGGGGTGCTTGCGCGCGAGCGGAGGCTCCCAGGCGAAGTGACGCAGCCAGGTCTCTCCGTTGGCGATGAGATAGCGCAGGCAGACGAGGTGGTGGCCGAGCCGGCCCAACGGCAACGAGCGCAGCTGCACCAGCCCCGCGTCAGTCGTCAGCGCTGCGAAGACGGCGTTGCAGCCGATGCCCATTCCGCGAGGCCCGACGCAGGCCTTCACTGCAGCGAGGAGGGCATTGTTCTGGGTGTTGGTCGATTGCGTATCCACGGGGGCCGCTCGTAGGAAGCCTCGGGCACTTCCTCAAGTACTCATGCGTTACGCAGGTGCGCAAACTGGGTGGCAGTGTCACCTGAGGCGGATTCGAATCGGACCTTTCGCGGTCGACGGATCGACCTCGTGGCCCTGTTGCGTGATGACCACCCGGCCCTGCGCCACCAGGCGGCGGGCGGCTTCGCGCACGGGCTCCATCAAGACACGCCATTCATCGTTCTCAGGGCTCCGCGCGCGCGCCACCTCAGAGGGGCAAATGGTCGCCCCCCGCGCCCGCGCCGCGAGCAACCCGAGAATTTCGGCCTCGAACCCGCCCGCTGCCAAGCTGCCCTTGCGCTTGCGACAGCCATCGCTGCAGTACTTCACTTCGTCCCACGAGCGCTCCCACTTCTTACGCCACTCGATGGTCCGGCCACAGACCGCGCAGCTCTTGGGGGGAAGCGTCACGGCGTCAAACTAACGACGGGGCAGCAGCCCGCCCGAGAAAAAGGGTGCGCTGCCCGCCGCTCATTGGCATCTGGGGGTCACCATGCGTTGCGGAGTGCTGCTGTGGCTGCTGAGTGCGTGCGCGACGGTGCAGGCCCCGGTGCGCGATGAACCCACGGTGCTGCAGCGGGTGTTGCCTTCGGTGGTGCTGGTGGTGACGCAGCGGCCTGATGGCCAGCTGGGCTTCGGGTCTGGGCTCGTCGTCGGCAACCCGCCGCGCGTGTTGACGAACCTGCACGTGGTGGCCGACGCCACACAGGTGCGCGTCTTGACCTGGCAGCCCGGGCGCACCTCGTACATGCCGCAGCAGGGCGGGCTCGCGCGTTTCATCTTCGAGAATGAGGCGGCATTGGAAGGAGCGCGCTTGCTGCGCGGCGACCCTGAGACGGATCTCGCGCTGCTCGAGGTGGAGAACGGCGCGCTGCGTTCGGCGCCCCAACTCGAGTGGCGGCAAACGCCCGCGGTGGTGGGCGAACGGGTTCTGGCCCTCGGACACCCGGCCGAGACGGTGTGGAGCTTCACCGCCGGCGTGGTGAGCGCGCTGCACGCGGGCGCCCTGCAGACCGACGCGGCCATCAACCCCGGCAACTCGGGTGGTCCGCTCATCGACACCGAGGGCCGGGTGCTGGGCCTCAACACCTCGCGGCTGCTGGGCACCATTCACGGCATCGGCTTTGCGCGGCCCATCGAGATGGCGCGCGGGTTGATCGACGGCGTGTCATCGCCGGTGAAGCTCAATCGCACTTCGCCCACGCTCGCCCACCTCACCTGTGCCAGCGCCGCCGAGCTGGCCTCCCCCGCCTCGGTCGACTGCATGGACGTGGAGAGCCTCATCACCTTCGCGCGTGAGGTCTTCCGGCGCGTTTTGCTCCGCCAGGGTGTGCCGGAGCGCGACCTCGAGGCGAGGCTGGCCAGGAACGTCACCACCCGCGAGAAGGCGCGCGAATGGTTGCTCACGAGCTTTCGTGAAGCGGTGGGGCTCCCGAACCAGCTGGTGCTCGAAGGCGACGCCTCGTCGCGCGCGCGGCAGCAGGCCTTCCTCGAGGCGTCGAGCAAGTCACGCAAGTCGTACGAAAAAGACATCGACGCGCAGATGCTGGCGCGCACCGGCATGAAGATCGACCGCCGCAACCCACACGCCGTGCTCGACGTGTTGCGCATGGGAACGCGCGTCGAGCGGGTCTTCGAGCAGGGCGACCGTGCGTGGGTCGAGGTGACGGGCCGCAACACCGACGGCTCCCGCTACAAGGTCAGCGAGCTGTGGCGGCGCCGCGATGACGGCTGGCGCGAGGCCCAAACGCTCAGCGCTGAAGACGAGGCCACCCGCCCGGCCGACTTCGCGTTGACCGCCGTCGACGCAGAGACGGTCATCGAGCGCATGGTGAGCACCAACCTCGAGGCCACCAGGGCGACCAAGGCGTTGCCTTAGCCGCAGAGTGCCGCTGGGCTGTCACACCCGCCAGGCCTCAGGACTCCAAGGGGTATGCGTCGTCTCCTTCCTGTCCTCACCCTGCTGGCGTGCAGCTCGACCCGGCCGTTCCTCCCGGAGCGCCCCTTGACCCTCCCCGACCCTGAAACCCGTGCCGTCGTCGTCGTTCGTGTTCCGGCCCCCTGGTGGGCGCCGCGGTTTGCCATCACAAGCAAGTTCGTCGACGCCATCCCCGAATACGCGGTCGCACCAGGCCTTGCGTACAAG
Organism: Archangium sp.; assembly: GCA_043737315.1. Lineage (GTDB taxonomy): Bacteria > Myxococcota > Myxococcia > Myxococcales > Myxococcaceae > Archangium_A. The sequence continues at coordinate 1,261 of JAYTAT010000986.1, read as the reverse complement.
GCCTTCACCGTCAGCGAAGACGGCCGCTTTGGCGGGGTCTACCTTTGGGACTCGCGGTCGGTGGCCGAGGGCTGGTTCGACGAGAAATGGCATGCCCGGGTTCGCAAAGTGCGCGGTGTCGACGGAGAGGTGCGTGTTCTCGACGCCCGATTCACGGTGCCGGGGCCGGCCGTTCCCCAGGGAAAGGCGTTGCCGATGCACGGGCTGCGCACCGACGCGTTCGTCGTCTGGGCCTGGTCCGTCACCGCCGTCGCCCCCGAGGAGACCGAGTCGCGCTTGCGCGCACTGGCCGAGGTCCACGCGCTGCCGCCGGGCCTCCTGAGGGTGAGCTTCGTCAGCGAACCGGATGGGCGGCTCGGCGCGGTGAGTCTTTTCACCTCGCGTGCAGAGGCGCGCGCTTTTTGGAGCGCCGAACGGCTGGCAAGCGCCGGCGCGGCCATCGGCGCGAAGCTCGAAGTCACGGGGTTCGATGCACCCGTGTTGCTCGACGCCGCCGCGGCCAAACAGGACCTCCGATGAACGCCGCGTGGATGGACTCAGCGCCGTGGTTTGGCCAGGGCCGCCGCATCAACGAGAACCGCGCCCTGAGCTCGCGGCCCGGCCTCTCTTTTCTCGCGACTTCGGGCGGGCGGGTGCGACTGAGAACGCAACGCGCCGAATCGAAGGTGAAGTTGCTGCTCGCCGCCGACGGGCCCAACGTGATTGAGACCTACGACGCCTTGCTGGCCGAGCTGAACGGAAAAGCCGACGTGGTCGTCTTCGAGCCGCCGGGCACCGGAGCCTCCGCCCCCACGCGCGGGTTCGACTTCAGCGTGGCCTCCTTCACGAAGCTGAGCCTCGAGGTGCTCGCTGCCGTCGGCCCACGCACGCTCGTCTTTCCCTGCTACCTCGGCCTCATCGCCCAGGAGGTCGCGCGCGCAGATTCATCGAGGGCACCGCGCCTGGTGCTGCCGCAAACGCCCAGCTGGAGCGACCTCGCGCGCTGGGCCCAGACGGTGGATCCAAAACGGCTGCTTCGTACGCCCGTGGTAGGTCAGCTGTTGGTGGCCACACGGCGCCGGAAGATCGCCGAGGGCTGGTACGCCGCGAGTACGGGCGCTCGCCACTTTCGCGCGCCCTTCATCTCGGCCTCGCGGGAAGCCTTCGCGCTGGGCGGCTGCTTCTGCCTCGCCTCTCTGATGCAGGGTCTCGAGCGCAGCCCCGCGCCGGCAGCTCTTGCTCCCACGGTCGCGACCGCCATCGTGTGGGGTGCACGCGATCG
>JAYTAT010000985.1:0-6506 GCA_043737315.1 Archangium sp. | reverse complement strand
CCCGGGAGGCATCGGTGCCGGCGAGGTACCGATGGGTCTGAAAGACGCGGTCGGAGAAAACGGGCTGATAGCGGCGCGCGATGACCTCGAGCCCCTTCTCGAAGGTGGGCCGATCGAAGGGGCCTGAAGGCGCGACGACGGCGACGCGGTCACCCTGGCTCAGCGGCGGAGGCGTGAGGAAGCTCACCTGCGGTGTTGTACTTCAGCCCGCGCTAGAGTGGGCCCGTGCAGTTGCCTTCAGCGAAGAAGCCCCACAAGTTCCCTGTGCCGTATGGGCTGTTCATCGTGCTCGCGGTCTACGCCCTCTGCGTGCTCGGCTACATCTGGACCACCTACTGGGACAGCCCTGAATACAAAGCAGCGCTCGGCTACGCGCGGGCGTTGAGCATTCTGGGCGTGGACGACGGGCGGAAGTGCACCGAGGCGCAGCTGGTCAAGGCGTTCGAGGCGACGCTCGAGGCAGCGCGGTTGATGCCTGAAGAGCGGCAGCTGGTGGACCACCTCGAGAGCCTGCGGCACCGCTTCGAGGATCGGAAGTTCAAGCTGAACCCCGACCTGGTGAAGAAGGCCGAGATGATGTCGGCGAACACCATGCGCATCGAGAAGGAGCGCAAGGCGTGGCTGGTGGTCGGCTCGCGCAATCGCGGCTGGGCGCCGGATCAGCTGCTGGCGGGCCCGGAGCGGGTGGTGCTCTGGAGCATTCCCGGTGGCGTGTTGATCATCGCGTTCTGGGCGTACACGCGCTTCAGCGGCAAGGCGGCGCGCGACAAGGAGCATGAAGCGAACTTGAAGAAGGTGGAAGCCGAGGTCGAGCAGCTGGGAGATTTCCGGCGAGGTCTTGGCGCTCGCCCTGCGCCGGAGGTTCAAGACGATGCCGATACGTTGGCACGGTCACCGCCGGTAAAAGCGAGGCCGAAAACGGCATCGGGGATCAAGGCCATCACGAGGCCACCGTCACTGACCTCTCGCCCGGTCGTGAAGAAGCGCCCACCGGAAAACTGAGGTGAGGGCCTAGATTTTTTGGAACACAGCCCCGAAAAAACAATCAGTCCCGTGCACGTGCGGCGCGGTGAAGAGAAGCCCACGAGAGTCGAGCAAGTCGTCGCTCATCGCAGGCCGCAGCACACGCAGCTCAGGGTGATCCCTCAGCACGCCGTCGACGACCCCCTCGTTCTCCGCGAGCGTGAACGTGCAAGTCGCGTACACCAGCCGCCCACCCGGAGCGACGTGCCGCAACCCCGTCTCGATCAACCCGCGCTGAATTGCAGGCATCGAGTTCACCAGCCGCGCCTCGAGCCGCCACCGCAAGTCGGGCCCGCGCCGGAGCGAACCCAGCTCCGAACAAGGCGCATCGATCAACACGCGATGAACCAGCAGCGACGCCGGAGCCTCCTTCCCATGAATGAGCACGCGCGCACTCGCCTTGACCGCCCGGGTGCGCAGCCGCTCGAGCCGTGGCAGATCGACATCGGTCGCGTGCACCTTGCCCTGCGGCCCGACGATCGCCGCGAGCTGCAGTGACTTACCGCCCGCCCCCGCGCACAGGTCGAGCACCTCATCGCCTGGCTGCGCCTCGACCAGCTCGCCCAGCAGCTGACTGCCCTCGTCCTGTACCTCGAAGCGCCCGAGGAACTCCGGGCCGAGACCAAACAGATTGGGTCGCCGCGTGGTGACCACGAGTGCCTGAGACGCCCAGCGGCCGAGCGTGGTCTCGATGCCGGCCGCGGCGAGCTGCGTCTTGAGTTCCTCGCGTGAACCCCGCGCACGAAGGCACACGGGCCCGGGCCGGTTGAGCGCCTCCGCCATGGCGGCCGCAGCATCGCCGAAGCGGGCGTCGATCTGATCCGCGATCCAATCGGGGAAAGAGAACCTATCTCGCCAGTGAGTCGGCGCCGGTCGAAGAGCGGGCAACACAACGCCGAGCACCTCGGCCGCGCGGGGGAAACCACCGAGTTCGCAAGCGAGTACCGCCAGCAATTGGAGAGCGTCACCTTCGACCTGAGCGCGCAGTCGACGCCGCCACAACCCGACGCCGAAGAGCGACTCGGCACAGACCGTGCGTTGCTCCGCCGTGAAATCGCGATGCGCTCGCAACAACGTGTCGAGCGCGCGTTCTGCCGGAGTGCCCGAAAGAATCTCGCTCAGCGCCGGCGCGAGGATCGGCGCCAGCCCTTCGAGCGCCTGCCAGGGAACGGTGGTGAGCCGAAGCTCGGCCTCAGTCAGCACGGCCCAGAGTCCGGCGAAGGTTGGCGCGAGCTGCAGCGTCGAAGCGCACGTGAAAGAGGTCAGACAGGAAGATGCGATCGACCTCGAGCAGGTGCTTGAGGAAGCGGTTTCGATTGAACCGGTAGATGAGCTTTGGGACTTCCCGGTACTCGTCGGCGATGGCAGCGTCGTAGGCGTCGAACTGCTCGGCTTTCGCGCCCAGAATCGCCATGTCGCAGTCGAGAAAATGCCGGGTGTCTTCGTCGACCTCGTCGCGCTTCAACTTCCCGTGCTTCGCGGTGAGCTCGATCAGCTTCCGAACGAGGCCAGAATCGAGCGACTCTCGGGGAAGAAAGGTGGCGATGGCCTCCACCGCGAGGTCGGCGCTGCGCACCTCGTTGTCGCTTTTCCCCGCGAGATAGACGGCGTCGTGAAAGAGCACGGCCAGGTACACCTCGCGGGGGTGCTGGAAGGAAGGCACGGTCTGGAAGTGCTTCAGGACCTCCTGGACGTGGGAAAACGAGTGGTACGCCCGCGGCGGGACGGCGTAGGCGGCGGTGACCGCCCTCATCAGGCCTTCCGGGATGGTGAGCGGAAGACTGTTCGTCAGTGTTGACATGAAGGGGTCGTCCACTTTAGAAGCCGTCGCGTTCAAGCACCCAATATTCCTTGATAGCTCAGCTGGTAGAGCAGGCGACTGTTAATCGCCGGGTCGTAGGTTCGAGTCCTACTCAGGGAGCAGCAGGTCGCCGGTCACCAACCGGAAGACCCTAGAAAGTTAACGACGGCCCCGAGGAGAAATCTTCGGGGCCGTCGACTTTTCTGCCGATGATTCGCGGGTGTTTGCGCGGCCAGCGCGGTCCCGCAGAATCCGACGGAGACGCGACACAGAGAAGCCTCTGCCCACGTACTCAGCTGATTCAGGACGGCTTTTCTCTCGATTCTCCGTCCCGCGGGGAGAGAGGAACCCAGAGCGTTTAACAGCTCGCCCTGAAATCCGTGGACGGCTCGGCCAGCGCTTAACTGGCCAGGTCGCCGAGCAACCGACGCCACTCTGCGGGGACACGAGGCCGGCGCGCTCTGGTCGATTTCCGCCATTTATCCGCCACCAATTTGGCGCACAAACGCCTCTCTGCGGGCCGAAACAGAGAATCGGAGAATCGAGCTGAGAGTCTCGCCGTGAAGTCGGTCGGTTGCGCCATTGTATCCGCCATATCCATGGCGTAATCGAGGTTGATGCCCCAGCGTCACGTGCCGACGTATCCGCAGGTGGAGGTCCAGACGGCTGCCCTTCCCCGCCGGCCCTGGCGGTACACGCTCACCCCCACCTTGCTCGCCCGGCTCGTGGAGATCGGCGTCGCGCAGGGCGAGCTCAACGCCGCGCCGCTCAACTTCCACCGGCGCCGGGAGCGACTGGCCCAGGCTCGACGCGAGCGCATCTTTCTCGAGGTGAAGCAGTACTACCGGAGCGTCACCATGGGCGAGGTCGAGGCGGTGCTCTCGGGCGAGCACATTCGAACGCCGCGCCCCGACATCCTCAACGCGATCCGACACGCCGTCGTCGCTGAGGACGCGTTCGCGAACTACGCGCATTCCGAGACACGCCTCACGCCGGAGCTCGCGGTCGCGTACGCGAGCATCCACAGCGCGATTCCCGGAGGAGAGCCGACGCGTTGGTTGCCGCTCCACCCGGGTGAGCGGGCGCAGGTGTTGGCGCTGCACCGACGCGCGGTCGTCGTTCCTCAGGCAGTGCGTGACGTCTTCGCGTGGGTCGATGGCGATGCGTTCCTCGCGAAGCCAGGCGTGTTGCGAATGGCCGCGTTGTTCCGGCTGCTGCACCTCACGTTGCGATGGTCGGCCATCGAGGTGCTGCACCATGAGCTGCGGGCGACCGGAATCGACCGACACGGCTTCCTTGTCGGCTCGGGGGCGGGACTTGCGGGTGTCGTCTTCACCAGCCATCAGTCGGGCGCAGTGAGCGAAGGGGACTTCACGGAGTTCTTCGAGCTCTTCGCAGAGCAGCTCGTCATCGTGTTGCGGAAGGCGGCCGAAGAGCTGGGTCGACTTCGAGCCGGCGAAGCGCACCTCCCCTGGGAGGTCGTCAGGCCGCCCGACGCGCTCGACGCCGCCATCGTGAAGGTGCTCGAGCGCGCGACCGACGCCGGCAGCGCGCTCATCGCCCAACGACTCGGCCGCGACGCCCCGCCCCTCCGCACGCTGCAGCGGCGGCTGAGCCAGATGGTCAGCGACGGCCTGGTCCTCAAGGCAGGTGTCAGGAAGAACGCGGCCTACTCGCTCCCGCGGCGTTGAACGGGGCTACTTCTTCTTTCCCTTCGGTGGCTCGCGCACCTTAAGCTTCGGCCGAACGTGCAGCTCGTCGTCGGGGACGAACTCGATGCGCATGCCCCAACCACCATGGGTGCCGATCATCTTCATGAACTCCGACAGCGTGAAGTCGCGGTCGTCGATCGCCACAAAGGGCTCGTCGAGCGAAGGCTCGATGCCGCCGTCCGAGAGAATCTGACACCGCAACACGCCCCCGCGTGGCACCCACTGGTCACCGCGGGCGAAGAACTTCACCTGCGGCTTCCCAATCGGAATCTCGGTCGCGACGTACTCAATGCTTCGACGATGGGCCTCCATGTTCCTGAGGCAGTCGTTCCAGGCCTCGAGGACGTCCTCGTCGGTCATCGTCGCCAGCTTCGCGGCACCCAGCCCGAAGTTCGTGGTGGCGACGGACTCATCGGCGTACTCGATGACGGCGGCGTCGCCCTCGCGGGTGATGCGGACCTCTTCCATCGACGCAACGTGCGGTCGCTTGAGACGCGGCATGGCCACGTCGATACCAGATCCGCGGCCGAACTCAGCCCGGCTCAGCCACAGGCGGCATCTTCGCGACGGCTTCTTCGATGACCTGCCGGAGCGTGACGCGCTCACCGCCCCATTGCCGCGCCGCGCGCATCAGGCGGAAGTTCAAGGTCGTCTGCAGGTCGCGCATGTCCTCGCTCTCTTCCTCCGGGTGACACGGAAAGTCCTCGACCGGCGGAACGTCGAGGTGGCGCCGTCGCGCATCCCACTCGGCGTGCAGGGCTCGGCGTTCCTCGACCGTCTTGCCCTGTTCAACAAAGGCGTCGAACGCATCGGCCGTGTCTTCCCAGCGGATCACCGTGACGTTCTGGTCGAGCCCCTTGTCGAGCTTTCGCAAATCATCTGCACCCTCGGCGGCATCGAACCAGCGATTGATGACTCGCACCCGGGTCAGCTTCGCCTTCTCGCCGAGAACGCGACGAACCAAACGAGCGAGTTCGATGGCACGGGTGATGGACCGCACCTCGAGCACCATCGTCCCTGTGTTGGGGAACTTGAACGTGCCGAGAATCACCAGACGCCCGTCAGTCGGCGCCATGGGGGCGGCTCGTTCCCAAAACTTGAGCGCGGCGGCCTCCCCCGTGAGCCACACGGTGAGCGCCTTCGTCTCGGCGTCGACACCGACACACTCGAGCGCCTCGAGTCGCGAGATACAGAACGGCTTGCCAGGGACCGACCACTTCAGTCTCACCGGCTGGTAGGGCTCTCCAGTCGTCGTCAGCAACAGCGTGGCTGGCATCGGTTACCGACCTCCGTGAAGGGCCTGGTTGACGCGGTTCACGTCGAAGCCCTCGAGGTCGAAGTGACCACCCACCCACGAGATGAGCTCGTCGTGGGCCGCTGAAGCCGGGTCCCGAAGCGCCGCGACCAGATGCTCGTAGCCCGGTGGGCCGCCGCAGTCTTCAGGTGGGCACGCACGGCCGCCTGCGACGCAGAGCGGGTAGACGAAGCGCTCATCAGCGTCGAGCTTCGCCTCGACCTTGATGTGGTGAGTCCACCCGTCGCCGAAGTCGTACTCGTAGCGCAAGGCCCCCCCGACCCCGACGAGGTCGTCGAGCCGCACCTTGCGCTCGTCCTGGAGCTTGAGCTCGCGCGCATCTGGCTTCGTGACGTCGCCGATGCGCCGTTCCTTGAACATGAACATGTGGAGGTGCGAGTCGGACCAGCCCATCGCTTCGTTCACTGCGGTGTGCAGGGCGGCGAGCGTGAGGTTCACGGGTACGAGCAGGGTTCTCCAAACGGGAGGAGCCACGTGCGCCAGCTCGATGCGCAGGCGGAACACAGCGCTGGGCGACTTCTTGGTCGGCTTCGGCATTCCTCAACCGTACGCCGACGCACACAGGTACGTCATTCGCGGCGATCGTCACGCGCGAACAACTCGCGCAACGTCATCGGAGGCGGCGGGCGAGGCGCGACCACCGGTCGCTCGACCG
>JAYTAT010000984.1:0-2608 GCA_043737315.1 Archangium sp. | reverse complement strand
CGCTTTGCTTCAGCACCTCGGCGCTGCTGCGGCCGATCGTGCAAGACACCCTGCTCCCCACCGCGGCGATCGTCGGTGGTCCGGGGGAATTGAACTATTTCGCGCAGCTGTCCCCGCTGTATTCGCACTTTGGCTTGCCCATGCCGATGCTCGTGCCTCGCGCGCGGTTTCGGGTGATCGACGCGCGCACGCATTCACTGCTCGAGACGCTGGGGCTGACGGCTTCGGAAGTCGAGGCGCCTGCTGAACAGGTGCTCAAGCGCCTGCGGCCCGCGGCAGCAGAGCTCACTCCAGAATTATTGGAGCGGCGGCTGGCCGATGCCATCGAGCCCCTTCTCGAGTCGGTGCCGGCGAAGGCGGGATCAGATGTGGAAGACGCGGTGAAGCGCACCCGGAAATCGATTGAGCGTGCGGTGTCGCGGCTCAGTGGGCGGTACTCGCGTGAGCTGCAACGGGGTGACTCGACGTTGACCAGCAGGCTCGAGCGTTTGCAGCGTTCGCTGTTTCCTCACGGGGAGCCTCAGGAGCGGGTGCTGGGGTTGCCTGGCTTTGCGGCCCGGCATGGGTTGGCGGGGTTCACTTCGCTCGTGATGACGGGGCTCGAGCCGTTTTCCGTGCCCGTGAAGGAGCTCGCGCCTTGACTGGCAAGCCCTCTCCCCCGATGGGAACACAGAGCCAGTTGCAGCGCCTACGGATTGGCGTGACCTGTCACTCGAACTTCGGTGGCAGCGGCGTCATCGCCACCGAGCTTGGGCTTGCGCTCGCAAAGCGTGGGCATGACGTGCACTTCATCTGCGCGAGTGCCCCGCCCCGCCTGATTCAGCAGCCGAACGTGACGTTGCACGAGGTGAAGTCTCCGACCCATCCGCTGCTCCCGCATGGAGACTTCACCCTCACGCTTGCTTCACGGCTTACTGAAGTGAGCCTGACGCATCAGCTCGACCTGCTGCACGTGCACTACGCCATCCCGCTCGCCACCAGCGCGTTGCTTGCCCGAGAACTGTGTGGAGCCGCCGCGCCGAAGCTGGTCACCACCGTGCACGGAACCGACGTGCTCACCCTGGGCCTCGACCCGGCCTTCAAGCCGCTCGTGCGACAGGCCTTGCTGCGCAGCGATGCGGTCACCGCGCCCTCCCGCTTTCTCGCCGATGCGGCGAAGCGCGATCTGCAGCTGAGCGACGACGTCGAGGTGATCTCGAACTTCGTCGACACCACGCGGTTTGCGCCTGCTCAGCTGGGCGCGAGGGTGCTGACGCACAACTCGAACTTCCGCTCGGTCAAGCGCATCAAAGACGTGGTGCGCATCTTCGCCAAGGTGCGCGCGCAGGTTCCGTGTGAACTCCTGCTGCTGGGGGATGGCCCCGAACGGCCCGCGGTCGAGGCATTCATCGCAGAGCTGAAGCTGACTGCGTTCGTGCGCATGGTGGGTGAGTCGAAAGAGGTCACTCCCCTGCTGCAGCAGAGCACCGTCTTCCTGCTGCCCAGCGAAGTGGAGAGCTTCGGCCTGGCGGCGCTCGAAGCGATGAGCTGCGGCGTACCGGTGGTCGCCTCGAATGCGGGCGGAATTCCCGAAGTCGTCGAACACGGCAAGACGGGCTTCCTGCACCCGGTCGGTGACACCGACGCGATGGCGCAGAGCACGCTCCGGCTGCTGAAGGATCCCGCGCTTCACGCCACCATGTCGCGCGCCGCCCGTGAGGCGTGCCTTTCGCGCTGGCAGATGGGCCCGATCGTCGACGCGTGGGAAGCGCTCTACGCGCGGCTGCTGAGGATACAGAAATGACAGGAATGATGATGATGAGCTTGCTGCTCTCGGCCAACGCGCCGGGCCCCGACGGCGCGGAGATTCTGAACGATCTGCGGCGCGTCTCGGTGCTCGGCACCGTGCTCTATGTCGCAGCGCACCCCGACGACGAGAACACCCGGTTGCTCGCCACGCTCTCGAAGGAATCCAAGATGCGCGCGGCGTATCTCTCGTTCACCCGCGGCGAAGGCGGCCAGAATTTGATCGGCGCTGAGCTCGGCCCGCTGCTCGGCGTCATCCGCACGCAGGAACTCCTCGCGGCTCGCAAGGTCGACGGGGCCGAGCAGTACTTCACCCGCGCACGCGACTTCGGTTACTCCAAGAGCGTCGATGAGACCCTGGCCGTCTGGAACCACGATCGGGTGCTGGCCGATGCGGTGTGGCTCGTTCGTTCGCTGCGGCCCGACGTCATCATCACCCGCTTCTCGCCCGACCAGAAGGACACGCACGGTCACCACACCGCTTCGGCCCGCCTGGCGCTCGAGGCCTTCACGGCGGCGGCTGACCCGAACTTTCATCCCGAACAGCTCGAGCGCGTGGCGGTCTGGCAGGCGCGCCGCATCGTGTGGAACGCGTGGTCCAGAGAGCCCGGCATGGTGTTGCCGCCCGGCACCCTCGAGTGGGACTCGAGCCTCTTCAGCCCGCTGCTCGGGTACTCGTACGGCGAGCTCGCTGCGCTGAGCCGCAGCATGCACAAGAGCCAGGGTTTCGGTGCTGCACCGGTGCACGACGGCAGCGTGGAGAACTTCGTACCGCTCGCAGGTGAGCAGGCGACGAAGACGATCTTCGACGGCATCGACTCGA
>JAYTAT010000983.1:0-2617 GCA_043737315.1 Archangium sp. | reverse complement strand
GCACGGGCACGTTGGCTGCGCTGGCCAACGCCTCGACCACCGTTTCTTTCGGCAGCACGTGACCATCGCGCAGCAGCGCAGGCGAGCGGTACATGCCGAAAGCCGCGCCCTTGAAAGGTGAGATGAGCTGCTCGAGCGATCGACCCCTCAAGTACGTCGCGATCTCCGTTGGGCTCATGATCGTGAGCTTTGCCCTGGCCGCGGCACGATCGATCTTCGAGTCGAGCATCAACTGCGCGAGCAACACCTCGCCCGAGCTGCCCTCTGCGCCCGGTGCGGGGCCGTCGGTGAAGTGCTCTGCCTGTTCCATCGTGCAAGAGACGGCCATGCCGCTCTGAATCGCGGCCCGGTGAAACAGGCCCTTCGCCAGCGGAGAGACCAGCAGGCTGAACACGTTGAAACCGCCCGCCGACTCACCGAACACCGTCACGTTGTCAGGGTCACCACCGAACGCCGCGGCGTTGGCCTTCACCCACTTCAATGACTCGATGAGATCGAGCGTGCCGAAGTTGCCGCTGACGTCTTCGGCTGAGTCGTTCGCGGCGATCAGCGCGGGGTGATGAAACCAGCCCAGCACGCCGAGCCGGTAGTTCACGTTGATGACCACCACGCCGTGCTCGATCGCCAGATTGCGCGCGAAGCCGTAGACGTTGGCGGTGCCGATGGTGTTGCCACCGCCGTGGATCCACACCATCACCGGGCGGCGTTCGGTGGCGGCCTGCTCTGGGGTGAAGGCAGGGGCGTAGACATTGAGCGTGAGGCAGTCTTCCGAGCCCGCGACATCGCCGGTCTCCTGACTTGCGGCGGCCAGCGGGCCGTTGAGCTGCGGGCACAGAGGGCCGTACTTCACCGCTTCATGCACGCCCTGCCAGGGCTTCGCGGCGTGCGGGGCTTTCCAGCGCTGCGGCGGGTCAGCGTACGGAATGCCCAGCCACGCCTGCGTGCCTTGCGGCTCGGTGAAGCCGGTCACGTCGCCCTGCACGAGGTGGCGAAGCGTTCCCGGCTCGGCGACGCCACGCACTTCAGACCAGGGCTGAATGCGCTTTTGCGAACCTGCGCAACTAACGAGAACGACCATGAACAACGAGCTCGAGCGCATGGCCTTTCTCTAACTCAGTGCGCGCTGACAGTTGCAGGCCAACTGGCGGGCTTCACCAGTAGGTCGCGCCGGCGGCGATGACGAACGCGGTCGTTCCATCCATGCGCAGCTCAGCGCGGGTCGAGATCAGAGCGAACCCGGTGGGACCCTTTCCCAGTCGCGCCACGAGCTCGAGTGAAGAAACGGGCCGCAGCGTCGCGCCAGCTTCGAGGCCCATGCCCAGGCCCCCACCCAGCGCCAACCAGTCAAGCGGCACCCGCAACCAACGAAGCGCCAACCGGGTGGCGAACGAGGCCTGACCCCGGAAGACCGCGCCCGCCTCGATCACCAGCTGACTGGGGCGAAAGAAGGGGGCCTCGTCACTGCTCAGTCGCACCACCCAGGGCAGAAAGAGCGCGACGCCGACCGGCTCTGAGGTGCTGAAGACCACGCCGACATGGGGCGGAAGGGTGATGAGCGATCCTGGCTCCAGACGGGGCGACGCGCTCGTGAGGAGCGCCAGGCACACGCCGATCACTTCAGGAACTCACCGAGCCGGCCCGCGAGGCCCAGGTGTGAGGCCGCCGCTTCGAGCAGCTTCCTTTCCTTCGAGTCGATTCTGCCGTCGGCCATGGCGACCTGCACGAGCTCCTGCATGAACGACTCGGCTTCCGAAGAGCCCTTCACGATCAGTTTCTCGAACAACGATCCCGAAGGTGCGTTGAGCGCAAGCTCGATGTTGGCCCACGGAATGCCCCACCGAACCGAGGCCATCTTGAGCATCTTCCGTTCGCCTTCATCGACCACGCCATCCGCCGTGGCCATGGTGGCCATCAGGTAGACGAGGCGTTCGCGCTCTTCGCGATCGGGCACCTTCGCCGCCGCAGGGGCTGCACGCGAGGTCGCGGGTTGGCCGCCCTTCGAGCGCCACCACTCCCAGCTCCCGAAGTCTTTCATCACCCAGTCTTTGTCGCCGCTGCTCAACAGGGTGGAGCAGAACTCGCAGCTGGGCTGGCCGTTGTCGGTGAGCGGAGCGGCACACTGCGGGCACCGGTTGGTCGACATGCCGTTGTCCGCCGATGAGGTCGCGCCGACCGCGCGCTCCAGCAGCATCACGTAGCGCTGTGGCTGGCTGGGCAGGGAAGGGGGCTTTCCGCCCGCGGGCCCGATGCCGATCTTCGCGCTCCATTTGATCTCCACCGCGGCGAGGTCCTTGCCGTCAGCCTGGGTGAGCTGCTGCGCGTTGACGCCGCCCACGGCGCACTCCACGAAGAACTTCTGCTTGCCCTGCTTGGCGAGGTGCTCGATGCCGCCCTTCACCTCTTCGGCAAAACCAGGCGTCGCCACCTTCGCCAGCCGGCCTGCATCAGCCAGCGACTGCGACTCGACCCACTTCCAGAAGAGCAGCGAGGCTCGATCTTCCAGCGCCTCGGTGGTCAATGAAGGATCACTCTGCCGCGCTCTGACGAAGCCATCGGGCGTCATCGGGTGCGGCTGAAACTGGCTGCCCTGGGTGATCTCTGCGAGCACCCAGTCGTA
>JAYTAT010000982.1:0-2619 GCA_043737315.1 Archangium sp. | reverse complement strand
GTCGACACGATGGTCGGCACGCCCAGGCGCATCGCCTCGAGCGGCGGCAAACCAAAACCCTCGTAGCGCGATGGAAACACGAACACGCCCGCGCGCTTCATCAGCGCATAGAACACGGGGTCAGCAAGGTACCCGAGCATGCGCACGTCGACGCCCCGCTCCTTCACCCGGCGCAGCTCTTCTTCGATGGGCCCCGAGCCGAACCAGCGCTGACCTGCGAGCACGAGCGTGACGCGTCGACCGCCGTCGTGCAGGCGCTCCACTGCGCGCAGCACCAGCTCGACGTTCTTCCGCGCGTCGAGTGCACCTGCGTACAAAACCCACGGTGACTCGAGCCCGAGCGCGTCGAGCCACTTCACGGTGGTGTTGTCAGGTGCCGCTACGCGCTCGACATGATCCACGCCGTGATGCACCACGGTCAGCTTGCGCGCGTCGACGGCGAACCGTTCGAGCACGCTGGCCCGCGCGGTCTCGCTCACGCAGATGACGTGTTGGGCGACCTCGAGGCTGCGCGCCAGCCAGAGCCGGAACTGCCAACGGAACCGGGCGGACACCGTGTCTGGCAAGAGCAGCGGCACCAGGTCATGCACCGTCAACACGTACGGCACGCCGCGGGTGCGCTTGAGCGGCAAATTGAAGTTGGAGACCGCGTGGTACAGCGAGGGCGTTCGTTCGCGCAGCCAGCGGGGCAGGTGACCGAGTGTCCACCCGGTGCGGTTCAAGTGGCCGCGCGGCGCTTCGCCGGTGTGTCGCGCACCCCAGCGCTCAACCTCGAGGCCGGTCTCGCCCAACGCGCGGTAGAGCTCGCGCGTGTAGAGACCGATACCGGTGATGGGCTCGTCCCAGAGGGTGGCATCGAAGGCGACGGGCGACACGGCCCGCGGCTCGTACCTTTCCTCCCCTGAGCAGTCGAGGGGTCACTTCACCTGAAACCGCTGCTTCACCCACGTCGGCCCGTCAGCCCGAACTCGCACCAGCTGCGTCCATCCTGCGACCCAGACGTCGCCACTGGCGGGGTCGAGCAGCAGGTCGCGCATGTTCTCGAGCTCAGGCAGATCGACGCGCTCGGGATCGGTGCCGTTGCCAATCAGCACCAGCCCCTTCGTGTAGTGCAGCAGCCACAACCGCTTCCGCTCGACGTCGTACGCCACGCCTGTGCTCTTCTGATCAAGCCCGGGCTGCTTCACGAAGCGGCCGCTCTCCAACCTGAACGCGCCCGACTCGAAGTCTTCGACCCAGAGCGTGCCGCGTGAATCCACCCTGAACGCGCGCGGGTCGCTGCCCGGGTACTGCGCTGACTTGGGCGTGAACGTCGCCGGGCCCGCGTGCAGCGCGCTGAGGAAGTCGATCCAATACGCCTGCCCCTCGAAGAAGAACGCGTCGTAGGGATCGCCGCTCCACGGCGCGTTGACGGGCGCGAAGCGGTGACCTGCCTCGTCGTATTCGAACGTCTTCTTCCCCAGCCGAACCCAGAGCTTCCCGTCCGGGCCCTCCATCGGCACGTAGTACTCGGACGAGCCCTTCTTCGAGCGCGGCAGAAACGAGCTGAACCTGGTGCCATCCCAGCGCACCACCTCTGCTTCACAGCCCAGCCACGCCGCGTTCTTCCACGTCAGCCCGCGACAGATGAAGCCTCGCCGTTTCGCGATGGGCTTTTCCTGCGACGGATCCCACACCACCACGCCGCCCTGCGTGCCCACCACCACCTGCGCGCCCAGCCGCGAGAGTGAGTACGCCTGATTGAGCTGATCCACTTCGACCCGCGCGGCAGCCTTCGTATCGGCGCACGATTCTTCGTAGCCCGCAAGATAGCCCTGCGCAGCCTCGACCGCGCCTGCGCGCAGGTTTCGCTGCTCCGCCGGGAAACGCTTGAGCACGTCGTTGGGTATGCGGAACACTTCACACCAATTGCCCGACATCGCCTTCTGCGCCTTCACCAGCGAGCGCGTGTACTGCACGGTGAAGTCGTCTTTGAGTGAGCCCGCGGCGCGATCCAGCAGGAACAGGCCCGTCTTGCCCCACACGCCCGAAGCGCCTGGCTTGAGCGGCTTGAGGTCGAGGTAGTCGGCCATCGCCACCAGGTACCCGGCCACGAACTGCTGCGAAGGGCTCAGGTCCTTCACGTCGAGCTGCTCCGGCTTCACGTCGCGTCGCTGCGCGAGGTGTTTGAAAAAGCCGCTGGCGAAGTCGCCTTGCCAGCCGAGCGCGTTGGCGACCGCGAGCTTCTGATCAGTGCTCGCCGGGCCCGAGAGAAACTCGTAAGCCGCAGCGAGCTCGCCTTCTTTCGCGCGCTGCACCTGCGGCACGTCACCGTACGCGGTGGCAAAGTCGGTCGAGGTGAGCGGCGAGTCAGCCAATGCCAGGGATGCGCTGAGAACGAGACCAAGGGGGAGCGCGCGGATGAACATGGAATCAGAGCAATGCTCACCTGTCTCCTCGTTGCAATGACGCAGGTGCGCGCCGGGCTCCGTTCCAGTTTCCATGACTCGATTCGCTCGCGCGCGGCGCAGGAGGATACTGCGGCAGGCTGACGGCTCGCAGCGGCGGCGGCATTCACGGGCCGGGTGACCGAAATCGACCTGAGCTGATCAGCTCTCGATGCGGCAGGTGCAGACGCCG
>JAYTAT010000981.1:0-6531 GCA_043737315.1 Archangium sp. | reverse complement strand
CCTCGTGGAGTGGATGGGCCCCCCCTGACGGCTATTCGAGGGCGGCGGGGTACTCACCCCGGTTGGATTCTTCAGGCGGGGCGGTCAGGTCGAGACCGAACATCACCAGCAGCACCCCCACGGTGAGGATCACGCCGCCGAGCACCGCGAAGCCCACGAAGCGGGGGAGCTTCACGGGCTCGGGGCTCTTGCGGTGGCGCAGCAGGCCCGCCCCCAGCCCCACCGGCGAAGGCAAGCCCAGCGCCAGCACGGGCCAGAACAGGGGGTCGGCTGAGCCGAGGTCCCATGCGAAGAAGAGCGTCGTGAGCAGCCAGCCCCCAGACAGGGCAATCATGCTCGCTGCGCTCATCGCGGGTCGCACGCCAGAGACAGAATTCACGCGACCGCCTACTGCTGCGAGAGGAACCGGCGAATGACGTTGTACAGGCGGTAGGGAAGGGCGTTGTTGGCCCGCAGGGCTGCGTTGGTGGCCGTCTTGTTGGTGCCCACCGGGCCTGCTGCCGGCCGGTACTTCGAGGTCTTGGCGATCTGGTCGGAGATGACAGTCGACTGGATGACGCCACCACCGGTGTCGATGTTGAACGCCGCGACGCCACCGAAGTTGGCGAAGCCGAAATTGGCCAGCTCGGTGCCCGTGACGCTGGTGGGCAGCCCACCGAGATCCAACATCAACGTCTTGCCGGTGAGCAGCCCCGAAACCTGGAGCGGGTCGTCATAGACGCCTGCGGCCGGAGGCGTGACGATCGGCACGAACACCATCTGTCCGGAGACCGTGATGTTGCCGTACACGCGATCAGGCGGTGCGAGGGGGAGCGGCATGGTGGCCGGGTTCACCATCACGCCCGAGGTTCGGGCGTCCGTGCGCACTGAAGCGGGGCCGGAGAGCACCTGCCGGTGCCGCTGGGTGTCGAGCAACAGCGTGCTGAGGTTTCCACCCACGCTGCGCGGCACCCAGTTGGTGCCTCGGGTGGCGAAGATGGCCACCGTGTCATTGCCGTAGGCGGCCAGCACGCCGCTGGGCGACGCGGGCACTTTGGTCAGCGCGATGGTGCTGGTGATGGGCTCGGGGGTGGTGTCGGTGCCCTCGGTGTCATACGCGGCGAAGTTGCAGGCGGCCGTCACGCAGTCAGTGCCATTTCGCAGCGCGTGCACGTTTTGACCGGTGGCAGCGTCGAGCTCCCACAGGCGGCCTTCCATGTCGCCCACGAGGAGCGTCGAAGCGCCGTTGGGCCCGATGCGAATCGCAGGGGGGGCAGGCACGCTGTTGTCAGCAGAGCGGAACCCGCCGCCGCTGGTGAGGTAGGGCTGCGACCAGCTCCACAGCTTCTGGCCGGTGGCCACGTCGATGGCGGCGACGATCAGGCCCTTCGAGGGCGCATCAGCGGCCGCGCAGTCGGTGCAACCCACATCTCGTGCGACAGCCGAGGAGTTGGCTGCCACGAAGACCACGTAGGTGGGCTCGAGCCCGAGCCGCAATTCTGCCAGCGCCAACGCGCGGCTGCCGCCCATGTCGCCAAAGTCGTAGGCGTACCCGAGCCTGCGGCCCGAATCGGCGATCGGAGGCAACACGAAGTCAGCGGTTCGGTTGTTCCAATCGAGGGGCCTCGCGTCACCGCTCAAGCGCCAGTCGGAGCGGGCGGCGCTCAGGAAGTTGAGCCCCGAGGTGTTGGTGCCGACGATGTCCCACAGGAGCACGGGCTGAAGGGGGTTGGTGACGTCCATCGCGAAGATCTGGCTGGACGTTCCTCCCAGGGAGCAGACGAGCACCGTGTGCCACCTGCGTACCCCGTCGCCATCGAAGTCGGCGAAGACGTCTTGAACCACGGGCGAGGAGTCGATCTTCGCTGCGTTCGACTTGAGGAGCGGCAGCTGCGTCGAAGGCAGGTAGGCCCAGAGTTCCCGGCCCCGGGGGGGCAGCGGGGTCCCCGCGGCGAACTGCGCTGCGAAGTTGGTCTTGAAGGTGTGCGCGGGGTGCACCTGCGCCGTCCACGTCGGCTGGAGCGTGAAGCCGCTGTTCGTGCCGGTGTTGAAGTCGATGAAGTTCAAGCCGCCGGCGGGGCCGGTGTACCCGCTGCCACCACCGACGTAGATGGCGTGAAGCTGGCCGTCGTAACCGCCCACGTAGGCCACGGTCGGGCGGGGCGCGCCGCTGTCGACGATCCTGCCGCTGGGAGGAACGATGGCGGCGGTCGAGTTGACCGCTCCGCCCATGTGCGCCCGGTTATCCTGGGTCGCGTTGTAGGCGGCGCACTGCGCATTGGTCGGCGTCAGCAGTCGATTGCCGGCAGCCTTCGCGTAACAGAACCCGCGCACCACCTGCACGAACTGCTCGACCTCGGGCAGCGCCGCGGCCATCTTGGTCTGGAGGTCCGCGGGCTTCTTCTTCTTGCCGCCTGCGTCCACGTCCCAGGCGAAGTTCGTGTACTGCAGCGCTTGAGCGAGGTCGCAGATGCCGTCGCCGCCGGCCACGCGAACCAGGCCTCCGGTGTTCGCTCCCTTGTGTTTGTCCGTGTAGTTTTCCCACGTCACCACGTCAGTGCAGGTGGGGTTGGGAACCGGGGTGATGGTGGCGTTGAGGTTGCTCGCCTCGACGCGCGCGGGCACCCAATAGTGTTGCGCGATGTTGTTCTTGATGACCCGGCCGCCACTGAGCGCGGGTGCTTCCTCGACCGTGCCACCGAACGCGGTGAAGAGGTTGCGGTCGGCAGGCGGCGGCATCTGGCTATCAGAGTTCCACAACACGTTGTCGCTCAGCTCATTGAGGCCCGTCGCCAGGGCGTTGGCATCGCGGGCACGCACCGCGCCACGGGTGAAGGGAAACCTGAAGTTCTTCCCGTTCGCGTCGGTGAAGGTGATCGTGTCGGGCAGCAGCGTGCCGATCAGAACCTGGAAGACCGAGGTAAACAGGGTCGGCAGGTTGCCGTTGGTGATGTCGATGGCCGTCGACGCCTGAGCCATCGAGCGGTCGGACTCGACGGGGTCGGCGCCGAGGTTCAGCAACGTGTTGAGGATGATGCGGGTACCGCCGACAGACGACGAGATGTCGTGGGCGCCGATGTAGATGATGGTCGCCTTTTCCGGGTCGTCGTCTTTCTGGTTGAGCGTGACCACATCGTTGCCGTTCGCGTTGAAGCTTCCGTAGCCCGACGGCGTGGCCACACCTTCCGTGGTGACCGAAGAGTCGTAGTCGTCCCACGTCATCGCGAGGCGCTTGAGGTTCGCCCTGCGGGCTGAAACGTTCTGGTAGGGCCGCCAGTGCGAAACGGCGCCGTCATCGGTGTTGAACGCGAAGTCGCCGATCTGACCAAAAGCCTCTGCGGGGTAGGGGTAGACGTGGCACTGGTCGCGGTCGGCGATGGGCGTGACCGCGAGGTAGTCGGGGTCGCTGCAATTGCGCCCATCCCACGACGCGTTCCACTTCGCGCCCGCAGGCCCCAGGGCGTTCTGGTCGATGCCATTGGTGTACTGGAACCGGGGCGTGGCGTTCACGCCGGCCATGGTGACGGTGGCGTTGTCGCGCGGGTTCCAGGCGCCGTCGTATTCGCGGCTTTCAGCCTCGAACCCCGCGATGCTTCGGCACTGGGCCATGATTCCGTTGCCCTTCTTATTTGCGAAGAACACCAGGTTGTCGAGGGCGTTGGCTCGCTCGTCGGCGGTGGCGTTGCACTCTGTCGTACCGCCCCCGTTACCGGCGTTGCCCCCGGAGCAGGGGTTGTCGTGCCCTGGATTACCATCGCAGGCTGAGACGCACCCCGTACGACCGCTCTTGGCAGCGAGCAGCGAAGACGCGTCGACCCGCCAGTGAGGTGCCCAGAAGACCTTGTACCGGGCCTTGCCCGCCCCATCGACGGAGTTCAGGTACCCGTTGGGTTCGGCCGTCGTGGAGACCAGGTCGTCGATGGCCCGCAGGCGGTCGTACACCAGACCGTAGGTGGGCGTGGCCGCGGTGGGGTTACCCGACACGGGGGCCCCGGCGATGGTGCCGTTGAGCCCTGCGCCGTCGAGATACTTCTGGAGCACCGTCTTCACGCCAGCGCCGTAGTCGAGCAGGGCGACCTTGGGCGGCACGTTGCTGATGCGCTTGTAGACGGGCGCGGTGAAATTCGTGGTCGCCTGGTGCATCAGCACCCGGTAGTTCCGCTGCGTGGCGTCACCGCCGCCGAGGTAGGTGCATCGGTTCACGCCGTCCGTACCGCCCGCCAGCGTGTGCTTGGTGAGGTGCGGCACGGTGCGGATCACATCGATGACGCGCTTGGCATCTGACGCGTCGATGATGAAGGGGGCCCCCGAATATCGAATCGTGGTGAACCGGGCGGGCGAAGTGATGGTGTCGTTCAGATCAGACGAACCGGGTGCCTCGCCGGCTTCGGCCGTCGGTGACGAGGTCTGCCAATACGGGCGGCCCTTGGCGGATGTGGTGTTGAAGTGGGTGAGCGGCCCATTCGCGTAGAGCAACGGCAGCATCGGAGGCGCGATGCCGTAGTCGACCATCACCACCGGCTGCCGGGTGGTGTTGGTGATGCTCAAGTCGCACCCGTCTTCCCACGTCGTCGCAGCGCCACTGGTCGGGGGCTTGTGCAAGTTGGTCGGGGTGCAGCGGTTGTTCGAGGCCTTGGACCCGTTGATGGACCAGTAGACGATGACCGGGTTGCCGCTGAAGGCGCCGCCGGGCCGGTTCTCGTACAGGATCTTCCAGACGAGCCCGTAGGCCGAGGTCGTTCCACACTCCGTTTGCAGCGTGGCTTGCATCGGAATGATGAGCGAGCCTTGCGCAAACGTCTGCGTCGGGTTGGCCAGCGCGGATGAGGCCAGGACGGCAGCAGCGAGCAGGATTGTCCGGATCATGCGTACACCTCGGAGGGGAAGCGCCTCACCACTACAAGAACCAAACCACCCTGTTCTGCCAGTGAGGGCGAGCACTTTCGGGCAGATGAGAGGCCCAGCACACCGGGCGCTCTGAAACTTTGTGTTGAAGCAGGCGACCGGGGGCTCGCAAGAGTTGCGAGCTTCAAGCGGGTCAGTTGAGGTTGCCGGTCTGGTTCGCGCCGCCGCCCGACTGCCCCGTGTAGCCACCGCCCGGGTCGTTGACGCTGAGGTATGACTCGACGGTGAGCTGGTCGGCGTCGAGCGACCCATCATCACGGCGGGGCGTCATGGTGGTCGAGATGCAGGTGGCGCCGACGATCGCGTTCTGGTCGTTGTCGCGTTTGTAGTTGGGGGCCGCCGGGGGCATCTCGTCGAGGTTGTCGCGGATGGAGACGTAGACGTCATCGAGGCCATCTGCATCGAGGTCGACGAAGAGCCGGCTTCCCACGATGGGCCCAGCGTTGGTCGCCTTGATCGCCGCGCGCCCCGCGGTCGTTTTGACCGCGGCGGGCGCATTGGCGGGAGCAGAACCCCAGCCGCTGGTGGTGGTCGGGAGATCCATCGGGTTGTAGATGTCTGGGCGCGCGAAGAAGACATCCCAGTCGTTGAAATTGTTGGCGAAGTAGGCGCGAGCGTAGGTGAGCCCTGCGTAGGCACAGTTCTCCCTCGTTTCGGCTCTCAAGTGTCGCGAAGCACGGCGCCGGTCAGCGCCCGAGCGAGAGAGCACGGCGATGGCGACGATGGCCAGCAGGGACATCAGCATCAGCGCTGCCAACAGGGCGAAACCACCGGTCGATCGACTGCGGGTCTTGATGGGTTTCACATGTTCACCGGGTTGAGGTTCGGCAGATCGACTCGCCTTCGATAGACGCTGCGCCGGTAGCCATCGATCACCGCGGGGGTGGCGTAGACGTGGTCTTCCACGTTGACCGGGGTGAACGGCTCGAGGCCATTGCCCTGGGTGGTGCGGATGGGCAGCGGGGTGATGCCCACCACCGAGATGCGCACCGATTGGGTCGGGACGCCGTTGAACCCCGGCGCGTGCCCGCTGACGAAGTTGAGGTTCGGCGCGGAGCCCGAGCCAAAGGCGACCTGCAGATCTTCGATGTCGATGCTGCGCATCATGGCCGCGCCGGCCACCACCCGAAAAGGCTGCGCGGCGCTGACGGGGCTGTTGAGGGTGCCGACGTGGCGCAGCAACTCGGGCCTGCCCGTCACAGCGCTGACCTCGATGGAATAGCGAACGATGTCGACCGGAAAGGCCACGTCACCCCGCTGAAAGGCACCCTTGGAAGGGGAATTCGAGAAGCTGGCGTTCGACTCTGCGTACGCGATGGTGGTCGCCGTGGGGAACGTGGTGCCGCTGATCAACGCGGCGGTGGTGAAGTTGGAGACCATCAGAATGTCGCCGACGGTGAGCGCGGGCGTGGTGCAGACGACCTTGAGCGTGCCCGTGCCAGACGTCGCCAGGGGCACACCGCTGCCCTTCTTACTGCAGTTCGAAGCCATCACGTTCCACCGGGGAACCACCATCCAGAGCATGTCGGTGCCGTTGGGCCCCGCTTCCGTGAAGAGGGGGTTGATCGTCACCGGGATACCGCCGGGTTCAGTCACGATGAGCCCCCCCGGAGCACCCATGCCGGCAGCCCTGAGGTCGCGCAGGAG
>JAYTAT010000980.1:0-2625 GCA_043737315.1 Archangium sp. | reverse complement strand
GCCTCGACGCCGGCCAACCCTTCTTCGTGCCGCTCGATACGGCGATGGCGGATCTCGATCTCGATGGGCGCGCTGACTTCGTCACCGTCGAGGTGGGTGGCTCGGTGCCCGAGTTGATCACGGTGCGCGGTGTGTTCGACGGAGGTGCGCCTCGTGCGACCCGCGGTTCTCACCGGCTGGTGCTCGCCGACGTGACCGGTGACGGGCTCATCGATGCGCTGGTGGGCAACGCGCAATACGGGTTGGCCGTACACCCGGGCCGGGGCGATGGCGGTTTCGGCGCGAGCACCGTTTATCTGGGCTCGACCGCCGTGAACGCAGTCGCGCTCTTCGACGTCACGGGTGACGGCGTTCCCGACGCGGTGTGTTCCACCGGCTTCTTCGACGGCACCACGGGCCTCATCACGGGCGCTGGGGTCAGCGTGCTCCCCGGAATCGATGGGGGATTCGGCGCGGCCACTGGAAGTGCGAACGGCCGCGACATCATCTGGGCCCTGGTGCTGGCTGACCTCAATCGCGATGGCACGCTCGATGCGGTCACCACCCGGCTCGCCTTCGATGGCGGGGTTGAAGTGCTCGCGGGTGACGCAGGCTCGTTCGCCCCCCTCACGCGGGTGGG
Source organism: Archangium sp. (assembly GCA_043737315.1). Taxonomy (GTDB): domain Bacteria; phylum Myxococcota; class Myxococcia; order Myxococcales; family Myxococcaceae; genus Archangium_A. Next base: position 2,006 of record JAYTAT010000980.1, on the reverse strand, counting down.
TGGCAGAAATGGCTGGGCCCTCGCGGTGGGCGATCTCAACCAGGACGGCTGGCCCGATGTCGCGGTGGGTTCAGGCGCCGGGTCCAACGGCGAGGTGCGGGTCCTGCTCGGGAGCTGCCGGTAGCGCTACGCTTCGCCTCATGGATTCGATCGTGTTCGAAGTGAAGAAGGGTGTGCTGCACAGCTACGACGGCGAGCCTCACGAAGTGGAGGGCGGCGCGTACCTGTCACCCGAGGCGTACCTGAGCACGGCCGCAGAGCTGGAAAAGCTGCGTCAGCGCCAGCTGCTCGACAGCACCTCGTTGATCGCCACCCTCGTCTGCGGCACTGCGCTGCTCGGGATCGCCGCAGGATATTGGATGGGCAGCCGCCGGGCTCGAAGGCGCCTCGACTTCTGAAGAGCGTCGGCATCGGGCATTCCACCGACGGCGCGTCACTCGCCGGGCATCGTTCGCGCTTGGGCCGGTACCGGCTCACGCAGCGGTGACGTCAACACGAAGAGCAGCGACTGCGCCTCGGGCGAATCGAAGCCTTCCACACCGGTGCGCTGCGGCTCGTGCACGTGACCTGGCGAGAACGTGCCGAACGCCCTATCCCACCAGGTGAAGAGCGTGCCGAAGTTCGAATCGGCGAACCGCACGTCTCGCGAGTGATGCAGCCGGTGCGTGCGTGGCGTGGGCGTGACGAAGCTCAGAACGAAATCGAGCTGTCGCGGCAACCTGAACGAAGCGTGGTGCCAGGCCAGTGCAACCACCGCGATGAGTGAGCGCAGCGCGAGGGCGAGCGGGTCGATGCCCAGCACGAGCACCAGCAGCGAAAAGTACGAGTACGCGATGAGGCTCTCGAGCGGGTGGCCGCGCAGCGCGGTGGTCGAGTCGACGTGTGGATCGCTGTGATGCACCCGATGCAACCGCCACAGCAGCGGAATGCGGTGATGCAGCCGATGCCGAACCCACTCGAAAAAATCGAGCCCGGCGAGCGCGACCCCAAAGCGAATTAGCCAGGGCGCTTCGAGCACGTTGAGCAACCCCACCTGGTGCACGTGCGTCCACGCAGCGACGCCCACCAGAAAGAAATTCCCCCCCACCGCGAAGAGTGAGGTGCACAACGCGATGCTGACGTTGCGCAGCGCGTGGTGAGCGCGCGTCTTGCCGGGCAGCAGGGGCACGAGGGGCGAGAGCGACTCCGCCAGCAACATCAAGCAGACCGCACCCGCCAGCGCGAACGGGCTCACGTCGGCGATGCTCTGGGCGGTCAGCATGCCTGTGATGGTAACGCGGTCAAGCGGTCACCAAAACAGTCCTGCAGCCTCTTTCTTCGCAGGGTAAAATGCGCCCATGGGTTTTCGGGCCGGCCACCTTCGCTTCGCGATGCCCGCGTCGTTGGGTGCGCTGAAAGCCTCGACCCTCTCGCTTCAACTCGGTTCCTGGCTGCGAAAGCGGCTCGCGCCCGAACTGAGCGTCGAGATGCACGTGGCCCAGAGCTACGCCGGGTTGACCGAAGACTTCAGAACGGGCCGGGTGGATGTGGCGTGGGCGCCTCCGTACGTCTGCTCGGCGGTGGAGCGTGAAGGCGGGCGCCGCGTGGTGCAATTCGAGCGTGGCGGGAGCACCACCTTTCGCGCTGCGTTCGTCTGCCGGGTCGATGCACCCTTGCAGCTCGAGGCGCTCGAGCAGGTGGCCGTCGCGTGGGTGGCGAAAGAATCGACCTCTGGGTACCTGCTCCCGCGGCAACATCTGGAGCGCCTCGGCGTCGACCTCACGCGCGCGTTGGGTGCTCAACTGTTCGCGGGTTCCTTCGCCGCCGCGCTCGAGGCGCTCATCGACGGCAGGGTCGCGCTGACCACCGTCTTCGCGTCAGCCGCCAGTGCCACCCCGCAACGCACCGGTCTCGACACTTTGCCGCCGGGCCTGCGCAGCCAGTTGCAGGTCATCGGCTTCTCCGACGAGTCACCCAATGACAGCATCATCGCCTCGGCGAACGTGCCAGCGCCGGTGTTCGAGCTG
>JAYTAT010000979.1:0-6551 GCA_043737315.1 Archangium sp. | reverse complement strand
CCGACGGTCACGCGGGGTGCGGCAGCTGCCACACGGCGCACACGTTTCAGAAGAGCGCGGTCACGCCGTGCACCAGCTGTCACCAGAACCGGCTCGTGCTCGCGCCCGATGCGCACGCGAAGTGCGACTCGTGCCACCAGCCGCATCAACCGATGTCGTCGCCCAGGCCCTGCGTGTCGTGTCACCAGAAGATCTCGGCCACCCTGAAACACCCGGCGTCTGCGGAAGGTCACAGCTGCACCGGGTGCCACGTGCCGCACCCCGCTGAACCCGGCCCCATCGCCGTGCCTTGCGTCACGTGTCACCAGTCGCTCGCGGGCGACTCCGTGCACGCCGCGACCCTGAGCTGCGAGAGCTGTCACGCCCCGCACGCCGGCGAGCCGAAGCGGGCGGTCTTGTGCGTGACGTGTCACGAAACGCAGGTGTTGGCGGCGAAGCTGAACCGCGGTCACGCCGACTGCAACCAGTGCCACCAGGGCCTGCCCCACGCAGAGCGCTCGGAGCCCACGCCGTGCTTGAGCTGTCATCAGGACAAGGTGCCCCCGCAGAAAAAGCACCCGCAGTGTGCGAGCTGTCACGCGAGTCACTCAGCGAGGGTGATCGCCACCTGCGCCAGTTGCCATGAGGCCCCCACCTCGGCACCGCTGCCGGGCCTGCATGCTGTGCAGAAACACCGCGAGTGCAAGACCTGCCACAGCCCGCACACGCCCGAGCCGAGCCGCGGTCCCGCGACCTGCATGAGCTGCCATCGGAGGCTGCCGCCCGCCAGCCATCCGACGCCGCCTGCGCAGTGCGTCGGTTGTCACCTCTTCACCCAGCAAAAGTGAAGAGGTGCACCGGGTTTCAAACGGCAAGAGGGCATGGTTCGTGCACGGCGATGCGCCATGAAAACCATTCCCGCCGTCCGCAAGTACATGACCACCACGCCGCGCGCGCTGCGCCCCGACGACACCCTCGCGCACGCGCACGCGTTGATGAAAGAGCTGAAGATTCGCCACCTGCCCGTCTGTGAGGAAGAGCGGGTCGTCGGCCTGCTTTCAGACGGTGATCTCTTCCGCGCCGAGTCGCTGCACGACGCTGATCCGAACACGCTCAAGGCGAAAGATGTGATGAGCCGCACCCCCTACATCGTGTCGCCCGACGCACCGCTCGACGAGGTGGTGCAAGAGATGGCCAGTAAGAAGTACGGCTCAGCAGTGGTGGTCGATAACCACAAGGTCGTGGGGGTCTTCACGGCGACTGACGCGCTGAGCGCCTTCGCCGAGTTGCTCCACTCCCGTCTGGGGTGAGCTGCGTTCTGCGCAGACCTTGCGCCTTGTGCCCTCCCCCCGCGCAATTTGGACGCGTGGTCGTCAAGCGGGGTGGGCGGCGGTCGAGCCTCTGCGACACGACAGCAGCAGCACCAGCAGCCAGGCAAGCGACGTCGGACTGCTCGAACAGCCGCCGGTGACTGGGCCCGTCTCTTCAGGGTCTGGAGGCGCCCGGCAGACCTCGGCCTGGCAGGTCATCTCGTTCAAGCATTCGTTCGAGCTCGTGCAGGGTCGCGAGCAGAACTGAAAACCGCGGGGGTCGTCGAGGCAGCGGGTGCCAGCGCACTGTGCGTCGAGGGTGCAGATCGATCCATCGTCACTGCAGTCGGGGTCGGTGAGGCCGCAGCTGGCGTCGCAGCGTTGATCAGCTTGGCACGGGCAATCGGGATCTGAGGTGCCGCAGCCCAATGCACAGCGGCCGTCGTTCGCGCACGAAGGCGGATCGTTGGCGGCCACGAAGGCGTTGACGAAGGCAGCGTGGCGATCAACGCGAATGTCGACGCCCACGCCGCACGCCGCACCTTCTGTTCTCGTGTGAATGCCCGCCAGCGCTTCGCCCAGAAATGAAGGCCCGCCGGAGTCGCCTGCGCAGATACCCGCGGCTCCGTTGCTCCCGAAGCGCAGGTCGGCCGAGGTGATGGCGGTGATGGGCAACGTGACGCTGCGACGGGTGCCGCTGCTGGTGCCGTCGCCCGCGCTGGTGCGCCCATAGCCCACCACACGCAGTGGCTGGCCCACGGCGTTGGCAGGAAGCGCGGTGAGCATGGCCGCGGCGGTCACTCCGGTGGGGGCCCGCTCGAGCAGAATTGCCGCGAAGTCGAAGTCGCTTTTCTGAATGGCCGGGTTCCAGCTCGGGTGCCGGGTGATGGTGGTGACGTCGATCATGTCTGACTGCATCAGCATCACCGTGTTCGGCTTGTTGGTGGCGCGTACAGCGAGCGTGGAGGCGCCGTGAAACACCGGGTCGACACAGTGCGCGGCGGTGAGCAGGACCCTGGGGCTGACCAGCACCGCGCTGCAGATCGACGCGCCGGTCTCGAAGCGGAGATCGAGCAGAAAGACGTTGGTGGCGGCCGGGTCGGCGGCGCCTCCCAGGATTGCGTCGTGTCGTGTTGCCACGGGGGCCGGCGCGGGGGCGCACGCGAACGAAAGCCACCACAGCGTGAAGAGCAGCGTTCGCATCGCCTTTCAGTCAAGCACAGCCCCGCCCCGACCCGCGCTCTACGCAGTGCGTCGCATCTCTGTGCGCACCAAAGAGAGCTGACGCGCGGGCCCGCTTGACTTGGGCGGGTGCCGCTGAGACTCCACCCCCATGAAGCTCTTCAACTTCTGGCGGTCTTCAGCGAGCTACCGGGTGAGGTTGGCGTTGGAGTTCAAGGGCCTGCCGTACGAGTACGTCGCGGTCGACCTCACCAAAGGCGAGCAGCACGACGGGCCGCATCGCGACCGCAACCCCTGGGGCGGTGTACCGGTGCTCGAAGTGCTCGAAGGCGGCAAGACCGTTCAGCTGCCGCAGTCGGTGGCCATCGTGGAGTACCTCGAGGAGCGGTACCCCGAGAAGCCGCTCTTTCCGAAGGCGCCGCTGGAGCGCGCGCGCATGCGGGCGATGGTCGAGCTGGTGAACTCGGGCATTCAGCCGCTGCACAACCTGCAGGTGCTCAACCACGTGAAAGACGCCCTCCAGGGTGACGCGAAGGCCTGGGCCGAGGTGTGGATCGGCAAGGGCCTCGACGCGCTCGAGGCGATGGCGAAGGACACCGCTGGCACGTTCCTGTGCGGCGACACGTTCAGCTTTGCCGATGCCTGTCTGGTGCCGCAGCTGTACGGGGCGCGAAGGTTCGCATCTGTCGACGCGAGCCGGTTGCCGACGCTGGTACGCGTCGAGGCCGAGTGCATGAAACTCGATTTCGTTCAGAAGGCCCGGCCGGAAAATCAGCCGGATGCCGTGACTACGTGAAGGAGCCCGCCATGGAATCTCTGGGAATCATCAAGGTCGAGTCGGTGCACTGGTACGTCAAAGACATGGCGCGCACGCGCCGTTTCTATTCGGACCTGATGGACTTCGCAGAGCTCGGCAGCTCGAGCCCCGAGCTCACGCAACGGGGCCGCCAGGAATCGGCGGTCTTCAACGCAGGTGACGTGACGTTGATCTGCTCGGCGCCCGTGGGTGAAGGCGGCCGCGCGTGGCGCTGGCTGCAGAAACACCCCGAAGGCGTGGGCACCGTCAACTACCTCGTCAAAGACGTGGAGAAGACCTGGAAGCTGCTCGAAGAGCGCGGCGGGACGATCATCGATGATCAGCTCCAGCGCTTCACCGACGAGAAGGGCGGCAAGCTGGCGTTCTTCTCGATCACCACGCCGTTCGGCAACACCACCTTCCGCTTCATTCAGCGCGACGGCTACGAGGCGCAGTACCCGGGCTTCGTGCGCTACGACGCACCGCGCGGCGGCCAGAACCGCTTCGGCTTCGCCAAGGTCGATCACATCACCTCGAACTTCCGCACCCTGCAGCCGATGGTGTTGTGGATGAAGCACGTGATGGGCTTCGAGGAGTTCTGGAACATCGCGTTCCACACCGAAGATGAGATCGACAAGGGCAACCAGCACGGCACCGGCCTCAAGTCGATCGTGATGTGGGATCCGCACAGCACGGTGAAGTTCGCGAACAACGAGCCTTCGCGCCCGCGCTTCAAGCAGTCGCAGATCAACGTGTACGTGGAAGATCAGCGCGGCGAAGGCATTCAGCACCTCGCGCTGGCGGTCCGCGAGATCGTACCCACCGTGAGGGCGATGCGCGCGACCGTCGGCCTCGACTTCCTCGGCACGCCGAGTAGCTATTACGACTACCTGCCGGAGCGCTTGCAGAAGAGCGGCATCATTCGCATCGACGAAGACCTGAAGGAGCTGCGCGACCTGCAGATCCTCATCGATGGTCACAAGGAGCATCAGTACCTGCTGCAGATCTTCATGAAAGAGAACTCGCAGCTGCTCAAAGACCGTGAGTCGGGCCCGTTCTTCTACGAGATCATTCAGCGCAAGGGTGACAAGGGCTTCGGCGGCGGCAACTTCAAGGCGCTGTTCGAGAGCATCGAGCGCGCGCAGACCGCCGACCGGGCGCAGAAACACTGAACGAAATGAAACCCCCTCTCCGTTTGAGGGCCTGAGCTGCCCTCATCGCTTCAGCTCCAACACTTCGCCCCTGCCGAGCGCGACGGGGCTGGGCTCGCCTGTGACGAGGTTGATCAACAGCCTCATCGCCGCGGTGGCCAGCACGAAGTCCTTCACGCGCGGTGGATGGGGTTGTGAGGCGACGAGGCGGATCAGCTGTCCTTCGACGACGAAGAGTCCTTCGATGGGAAAGGCCTCACCGCTCCACATTGCCTCGAAGGCGCGAGGGTCTTCATAGAAGACGAACCCGTTCTCAGGAATGAAAGCGATCGCGTGCTCGGTGCGCTTGCGCCCTGCCCGGCGGCGAACACGAATCGACAACTCTCCTGGCCACTGTTCCCACAAACGCAACGTGGAGAACTCGCTCCACGTGGTGTCGAAGCGGGTCTCAGTACGTCGCGGTGAGAGACGCACCCGAGTACGCGGAGTAGCCGGACAGCGTGATGTGCCAGACACCCGCTTGAGGACTCGGGATGGTGATGTTCTCCGTATTTCCTACCGCGTCGCTTTTGAGGACGGAGCTTTGATTCGCCGGCATCCCGAACTCTGCATAGACGTCGACATCACCCGTGCCGCCCACGGTGTTGATGCTCAGGGACGTTTGGCCCACGGGTACGGTGATGGTGAAGTATTGCAATGATTGCGATGCGCCCGAGACGTCGAGGGGAACGCCGTTCTGGAGCACCGAGGCGCTGCCTGCGTCGACCATCGTTGCACTGCGCGTCGCCGTGAAGCTGAAGACGCCGCCCCCGGTCGTCGCGCTGTCGATCACCACCGCGTAAGTGCCCGCTGGCACGACCCGGGTAAGCGTGAGGGTCGATCCAGGCGAGGACGCCGCCAAGCAGTTCAGTTCAGCACCGCACATGCCGCTGCTGAAGGCGTGCAGCGAGAGCGCAGGCTGAAAACCACTGGACATGAGTGAGAAGGTGATTGAGCCGGAGGTCGGCTGCGTGAACACGAACACGCGATCGGGCTGGCCCGCGTTGGCACAGCTGCTGGTGAAGTCGTGGCGGTAGTTCGCGGTGGAGCCCATGACGGTCGCCATGTTGTTCACGAACTGAAGCGTCTGCGGGGACAGGCAGGTCTCGCCCGGCAGAGATGCCCCGCCACCGCCGGTGCCACCGCCCATCACCCCACCGCCCGTGCCACCGCCCATCATTCCACCGCCTGTGCCACCGCCGGTCATTCCACCGCCTGTGCCACCGCCGGTCATTCCGCCGCCGGCGCCGCCGCCCATCATCCCGCCACCGGCACCGCCACCAGAACCACCAGAACCACCGGCGCCGCCGTTGTTGCAGAAGCCCAACTGACAGATCGAGCCGAAGCTGCACGCGGTGCACATGTTGGCGTTGCTGCCGCAGGCGACCGTCGAGCTGCCGGGCTGGCACTGATCCATGGCGTCACAACACCCGAAGCAGGAGGACAAGCTGCACTTCGCCTTGGGCATTCCGCATGAGGCAAGGGGGAGCACAACCATCACGACGGCAGAAACTGCCGCGAGGATCCACAACCGATGACTGGAGTTCATTTTATGTTTCCTGCTGATTCGAGACCGGCCGAGGGTGTCTGCTTAGACCGGATTCGAGCTCAGCGCATCAGGCCCGTCTCCTCGACGCCCAGCACCAGCCCCTCGATGTCGTGCTTCTGCGTCACGGGCACCAACGCCTCCACCACCCGGCACACCAGGTGCTCTCGCAGCGCCTGAGGCAACGCCTCGAAGTAGTCTTTGGTGACCATCATGTCGTGAAGCGCGGCGTGACCTGCTCCGGGCGCGTCGACGCCGAGCACCAACACCGGCCGCGCGATGGGCGAAGGATGCGCCGTGCCGCGATGCACCGTGAGCGCGCTCCTCGCAGAGATGTCACCGCGGCTGGGATATTTGCGAACGGCCTGCGCAGCGAACGAAGGCCAGAGGTGTTCGGCCGGGAACATCTGGTTCTTCCACGCGCGCCCGTCGTCGTACTGCGTGCCCGGTGCGATCTCGAAAGGCCCCATGTCCTGGGTGACGTCGACCGCGGTCAGGTTGAACGCGAGCGAGGTGAGGTGCCGGCCTTCATACGTCTGCTGCGGGGA
>JAYTAT010000978.1:0-2629 GCA_043737315.1 Archangium sp. | reverse complement strand
GGTCGAAGCGCCTTTCTCCGAGCCGCCCCTCGAGTCTCTTCCGGTGGTCGAGCGGCCCCTGCCTCCGAAGCGGCTGGTCACCAAGGCGCACAAGCTGGTGGGGCTGAGCACGTTGCGCGTGACCGCACCCCATCTGCCCGATGACTGCACGGGGCTGGCGCGCGCGGTGTACGAAGACTCGGGTATCAACCTGATGGGCTCAGGCGTGCGCGGCGACAATGGCGTGACCGCGATGTACCGCCTCGCCTTCGAGCGCAGCGCGCTGCACACCAGCGCACCTGAGCCGGGTGACCTGGTGTTCTTTCGCGAGACGTACGACCGCAATCGTGACGGCAAACAAAACGACGGGCTGACCCACGTGGGCGTGGTGGTGTCCGTCGATGAAGACGGCACCGTTCAGTTCGTGCATCGCATTCATGGCGGGGTGAAGCGCGGGAAGTTGAGCGTCGAAGCGCCGCTCGACAAGAGCCGCAACGACTACCTGCGGCCGGCGAAGAAGAACGCGACCGCGGCGCTCACCGGTGAACTCTTCGTGACCTTCGCGTCAGCCTCGCGCCTGGCCAACGCCTACCGCGCCGAGACCGCTATTTTGCAGCGGCCGGAACGAACGGAACGACCGGATACACGCTGAGCCAGGCACCGTCGGCCGTCTCCTCCGACACCACGTAGACCTCGCTCTTGCCGTTCTTCACCAGCCACATGCGCGTGGGGTTCTTCATCTTCACCAGCGAGGGCCCCTTCACCGACTCTTTGACCGCGGCGCCCTCCTTCGCCGTCTGACGCGCAAGCACGGGCAAGAACCCAGCGAGCCCGGCGCTGACCTGGACCTGCTCACCCATGCCCTTGAGCGCGACCGCGACTCCCATCGCGACCTCCAGCAGTTGCTTTTCTTCATCTTTGTTGTCCGGCGTCACGTCGGTGAGGCGCACCTTGCCGCCTGAGAATGACAACGCACTGACGCGGGTCGCCTTGAGCAACACCTGACGTACGGCCGCGGTCGTCGGAACGGGCGAGCTGATGCCCAAAAGGACGGTGTCGTTCTTTGCCGGCTTGAACCCTGCGCTGCCCGTCATCGTGGCCGCGCACCACGCGCGCAGCGGATCTTTCGAGCCCGCCTTACAATCGATGGCCTTCGATACGTGTTCCAGCACGTCGAGCGGCGCATCACCACGCCACGACTTGAAGCCCTTCGTGCCGAGCGCCATGCTCGCTGCTCGCACGCCCGGACCCGAAGCGACCACCAACACGGCGCCGCTGATCAGCAGATCGTCCGTGTGTTCTGCCGTCGGTGCCAAGCCACCCCACAGCTGCGGGCCGGTGAAGTTCGCGGCCTCGTTCGCCAGCGCGGCACTCCCGAACTCCGAGACGAACAACGTGACCGCCTTGCCACCGCAGTCCAACGGCTGTTTGAGCTTCGACTTCGGCTCGGTCATCGCTACATCGAATGAGGTGTTGGCGTGCAGCGAGCCGACCTCCTGCTTCGAGGCCTTGCAGCCGGGAACATCGAGAGGCACCACTGCGAGCACGGCAGCCAGAGAAAAAGAGAGCACCCGGCTGCTTACCCCGCGCTTTGAAACGCGGCGATCCACTTCGTCGGGGCGCACCACGAAGAAGTCGTGACCGACGTCCTTGAGCCGCACCGTCTCGACGCGGTGCACTGCACGTCGCGTGGTTCGCCCCGAATGCACCGCTTGCGCCGGGCCCGGGTGCGGCGAAGGGGGAAGGGTGGCACCCCACTTGCTCAGATGGTGGCCATGGCTCAGACGCTGCTGGTTCAGGATCTCATGACGCGATCGCCGCTCACCATCGACGCTTCGAGCTCGGTGGCCGACGCCCGACAGCTCATGGATAGCAACGACGTGCGGCATCTTCCTGTGACCGATGAAGGTCAGCTCGTGGGTTTGATCACTGATCGCGACGTGAAGTTGATCGAAGCGCACTCGAAGACGGACGCCGCCGAGATTTCCCTGGCGCAGGCGATGAGCCGCGCTCCGTGGACCGTGGCGCCTTCGACCCCGCTCGAGGTGGCAGTTCGCCACATGGCCAGGCACAAGCTGGGCAGCTCGGTGGTGGTCGAGAATGAAGAGGTGGTGGGTATCTTCACTTCTCAAGATGGACTGCGGGCATTGGCTGAGGTGCTGGCCGATTCACGCACCAGCTCACGCTGAGCCCGTAAAAAAAGGCGGGAGCAGCAATTCGCCACTCCCGCCGCACGTCTGCGCCAGCTGATCAGCCGGTTACGGCGCGCAGCCCGTGTCGAAGCCGTTGGGGATCGCGATCTCTGCGGTGGTGGCGTCGATCGACCAGATGAACTGCACCAGGTCGTTGCGCCCCGTCGCCAACGCGTCGAGCTCGATGTTGAAGTTGGCGTTGCCCGCGTTCAAGTGCGAATTGAACTTCGGCTCGGTGAGCAGCTCAGTGAGGCTGCCCGCCTGGCCGTGGTGAAGCAGCGGTGCACCCACCTGCATGCCGTACAGCGAGGGCACGTTGTACCCACCCCGGCCCTGCGACCGGCCGTTCGTGCCCGGCTTGAGCTCGAGCGCGTCGGTCGCCGCCATGTCGTTGAACACGCCAAAGGTGCCGATGTTGCGAATCGCGCACGCAGCCTGCGGTGGCGCGATGGCCGCCG
>JAYTAT010000977.1:0-6557 GCA_043737315.1 Archangium sp. | reverse complement strand
AGAGCGACTGGGCGTGGCCCCAGCTGAGGCCTCTGGCTGCGCGGAAGTCGTCTGGAAGAAGGGCCATCGCGAGCACCGGGAAAAAAAGAACCGCCCCCCGAACTGCAGAGGCGGTTCCTACAGCTGTATTTCGGGCCACTCCGCAATGTCACCTGAGCCGCAAGGCTTCAGAGAATCACTGCGGAGATGGTCCCTGTATTCTGTCGTTGCAAGGCACCACCTCCTTTCGCCCCAAAGGGCTCACGCATCTTCGCGCATCGAAGCGCTCGCGCAAGGGAGCGACTGTGCGTTCAGGCAGGGTGCGTCACGAACGACCCAGGGCAACGGCGGCTGACGGCTGGGCTTACGAGGTTCAAGCGCGTTTTCGCCGCCGGGGCGCTGCAACGAACGCTGGGTGAAGGCGCCGGGTGTTCCTCTTCGCGAGGCTCAAGGGGCCGGCTTGATCTGCGACTCAGGGAAGTACCGGGTGAGAATGCCCTTCACGTCGACTCCCTTCTCGGCGAGGGCGCGCGCTCCGAGCTGACAGAGCCCCACGCCGTGGCCCGTACCCGCGCCTTGAATCACCACAGAGGTGTCGGTCTCGGTGGTGCTGAACTTGAGGCTGCGCACCGAGCGCCAACCGAACGCGCGGCCGACCCTGGAAAGAAAATCCTGACCGCTGAAGCGCCGGCCGAACGAACGCACCTCGAGAATGCGGCCGCCGCTGTCACGCCTCAGTGGCTCGAAGGCGATGCCGTTGGGAGCGACGCTCAACGCTTCGGCGAGGCGGTTCTTCTCGACCTCGAACGTCCACGCGAGGTCGGGGCCCTTGCAGCGAGGCGCACCGTTTTCGACGTCGCTCACCGCAAAACCCGTCGCGACTTCGCCGAAGACATCGGCGGCGGTGCTGGTGTGACCACCACACGCGGCGTGAAAGAAGGCGGGCTTGAGCACGATGCCTCCGATGAGCAGCACCTGGTTGCTGGTCTTCTTCACCGCGGCCTCGGCTTCGGGGCTCGACGCGCCCTGACCCCGGTAGACCTGACAATGCGCGAGATCGCACAGGTGATAGCCGGCGTTCGCATGCCGCTTCAGGGCCGTCAGCGCGAAGGTGCGCGAGACGATCGCCTGCGCCTCGAGGGCCGCGGGCTTCGAAGCATCGGCCTCGGCGAAGACGACGGAAGGCAGGTACGCCTCGACGTCGACCACGTTGATCAACCGCAGAAGCCCACCCTGCAACGACACGCGCAGCTGGCCCGCGTACTTCCGTTTGGTCTCCTTGACCGTCACCACGACGCCCTCTTCGGCGACGACCTGCGTGCACTTCGCCTCGCCCACCCGCACTTCACGCGCGCCTGCGTCTGCGTCGACGCTGCTGCCCAGCGGCTTTCCATCACAGGTGATGCGAGCCGCCTCGAGGTGCACGCGCACCGGGGTGTCGCGCTCGAGCACCCGGACTTCCAGCGGCGCCGCGCTCAACGCCAGCAGCAGGAGCGCCGTCACTTCGGCTCCTTCAACGCGCGCCAGGTGGGGGCCTCGATCACGCCCTTCGCGTCTCGAAACGGCCCGGGCAGGTACGGCTTGTCGACGAGCTTGCCGCCCACCGCCACGGCCTTGCCCCGCACCTCGGCGGGCCACGAGGCCAACCCCTCGAGGTAAAAGTGCGACTTGTCGATCATCACCACCGCGCCCCCCTTGGCGTCTTGCGCGATGCCCGAGACGCGCACCCGGTTGCCCATCAGCTTCGAGACAGGGCGATCTTCTTTCTTCGGCTTACCCGGCTCTCTCAGGTGCGGCGCGATGAGCGACTGCTCGTGTTCGCTCAACGAAGGCCGCAGCCTGCCTTCCACACGAAGGCGGGCGCCGATGAACGATTCCCAGCCGGGCGGGGGAGCGCCGTAGCTCAGGTAGATGACGCAGTCGTCATCGAGCACCAAACCCGTGCCCGCCCAGTTCGAGTTGCCCTTGCCCAGCGGCACCCGCTCGAGCTGGCCGACGACGGTGACCTGGCCGGGCATGAACTGCTGCACGGTCTGCGCGCTCGTGACCTCGGGTACCTGCACGGGAGCTCCCATCACGACCAGGGTCACAACGAGTGCGCTGAACATGGGCTCGAATCTAAAGCACACTTCAGGCTCATGAAGCCGGTGGTGGAGTTAAAGGCAGAACGGGTGCTGCTGCGCGATTGGCGCTTCCGCTCTTCGTTGCGCTCATTCGTGCGACGTTGAGGGAGAACGCGTGGGGGCTCTGGGCCGCGGAGTCAAAGCGGGGCGCTGCGAACGCCCGTCTCTGCCGGCATCAGTCGACGAAGAAGTCTGGAGTCGGCTCGACGTTGGGATCGACCTGATACGACTTGAAGTCGGTCACGCCGGCTGCACGCATCACGTCGTCGTCGATGAGGAAGTTGCCGGTGAAGTCCTTGCCCTTGAGGAAGATGGCGTGCGCGGCATCGGCCATGATGTCGGGCTTGCGGCTGGCGCGCATGAGCTCTTCGCCGCCGAGCATGTTCACCGCGGCCGTGGCGATGGTGGTGCGGGGCCAGAGTGCGTTGACCGCGACCTTGCCCTGAAACTCGGCGGCCATGCCGAGCACGCACATCGACATGCCGAACTTCGCCATGCTGTAGGCGACGTGGTTCTCGAACCACCTCGCCTGCATCGAGAGCGGGGGCGAGAGGTTCAAGATGTGCGGCGTGAACTTCGAGTTGAGCAGGTGAGGCATGCACGTCTTGCTCACCAGGAACGTGCCGCGCGTGTTCACGTGGTGCATCAAGTCGTAGCGCTTCATGGTGGTCTCGAGCGTGCCGGTGAGGCTGATAGCGCTCGCGTTGTTGACGCAGATGTCGATGGCGCCGAACTGCTCGACCGTCTTGCGCACGGCCTCCTCGACCTGGCCCTCTTCGCGGATGTCGCACATGAGCGGCAGCGCCTTGCCACCGGCTGCTTCGATCGCCTTGGCGGCAGAGAAGATGGTGCCTTCGAGCCTGGGGTGCGGATCGGTCGTCTTCGCCGCGATGGCGATGTTCGCGCCGTCACGTGCCGCGCGGAGGGCAATGGCCAGACCGATGCCCCGGCTCGCGCCAGAGATGAAGAGGGTTCTTCCTGCCAGTGAGCTCATGACCCCGCGAGGTAGCACTTCTGAGGCAGCTGGTGCAGCTCCATCCGATGATGATCCACCCAGCGCCGTGCCGCGCGCTCAGCCGCGACCTCGAGCCGGCCGAAGGTCGTCTTCACCAGCGACGAGAGCGTCCTGGTTCCGTGCATCGGGTTCTTCACCAGCTTCCCGAACACGTCGATCGCCGAACCCCGGAACACCCGCGTGTACTCGCTGACGAAGCGCGAGATGCGCACCTCTTCACCCGACAGAATGTTCATCGACGCATCACGCGAGCGCACCGATGACGCCCAGTAACGGAACACGCCTTCTTGCAGCGCACGCGAGCCTGAGTCCTGGCCGCGGAAGACCTCGTAGAGCGCGTCGGTGAACAGCTCGCGCATGCGCACGAAGTCGTAGCGGCGGCGCTGGTATTCCCCGAGCGCTTCATCGGTCGGTCCGGCGACGGCGACCTCTTCGGCCAGGGTGAGCACGTCGTTCATCGCGTTGGTCATGCCCGACGCGGTGAGCGGGTGACTGCAGCCGCCCGCATCGCCCACCAGCACCACACCCGGCGCAGCACAGTTCGAGGTGGTGATGGCGTGATTGGCGCAACCCTCGAACGGCTCGTCACGCAACGACGCGATCATCGCCTCGCGCAAGCCCTCAGGCACCACCTTCGCGTACTCGCGGGTGAGCAGGTCGACCATCGCCTGGCGGCCCTTCGCGGCGCCCAGGGAAACGTCGACACAGAAGCGAATGAGCCCCTCTCCGTACGGGTACGCGAGGATGGGCCCCGGCGCGCCGAGGAACACGTGACCCTTGCGGCCGTGGGGCAGCTCGCCTTTGACCGAGAACGCCACCGTGTACGAGAGCAGCGTGATGTTGGGTTCGAGCCCCAGCACCGAGCGCAATCGCGATTGTTTGCCATCGGCGACCACCACGAGATCAGCCCGCCAGGTCTCGCCGGTCTCTGCCCTGACGCCGGCGACGCGCGAGCCGTCACGCACGAAGTCTGTGATGCGCTGCCCCGTGGCGATGGTCACGTTGCGCCGCGCCGCCACCTGCGTGCGCAGGGTGCGCACCATCAAGTGGTGGTCGATGCCCAGCCCCGGCCCCTGCTCCTCGCCGTAGGGAAGAATCGAGGCTTCAGCTCCGGGGCCCGGCGTCACCGCGAAACCAGAGACTGCCACACCACCCTGCTTGAAGAGCGGAGCCTTGAGCCCCAACTGCTCGAGCCCCCGAACGCCGCGCGGGTGAATCAGCTCTCCCCGAAAGCGTGGGTCGGTACCCAGGGCCGCTTCGAACACCTTCACCTGCGCGCCAGCCCTGGAGAGCGCCGCCGCCGCGACCATCCCCGTGTATCCACCACCAACGATGATGACTTCGAACGACATGACCCCTCCAAAGGAGCAGCGCTCCCCTTAATGGGGTGGGAAGCCCGGCCGCAACTCGGCGCGTTACCTACCGGATGACGCATGTCAGCGGTGCGTTGCCGCGTGACATCGATTATCCGGCGCCACGTGGACCTCGACGACCTGCTCCGCAAGACGAGTCGCACCTTCGCGTTGGCGATCCCGCTGCTGCCTGAGCCCACGCGCCGCGCGGTCGGCGTGGCCTACCTTCTCTTTCGGGTGGCGGACACCTTCGAAGACGCGACGACCTGGCCACGCGAAGAACGCATCGAGGCGCTGGAGAGTTTCGTCGAGCTGCTCGAGCTGCCGCCGGCCCAGCGGTTCGAGGAAGCGAAGCGGCGCGCAGCCCAGTGGCTCGAGCGGCCGCCCGTCGAGCACGCGGGCTATCTGGAACTGCTCGGTGAGCTGCCCGGGGTGTTGGCCGAGCTCGATACGCTCGCGCCGAAGGTCAGTGAGCTCGTGGTGCATCACACCGTGCGCACGACCGACGGCATGGCCTCGGTGGTGGCGCGTGCCGACGAGAAGGGGAACCTGCGATTGACCACCGTGCGTGAGCTCAAAGACTATTGCTACATCGTCGCGGGCATCGTCGGAGAGCTGCTGACCGATCTCTTCCTGCACGATTCGCCATCGCTCGAGCGGGAGCGCAAGGAGCTCGCGCGGTTGATGCGCTCGTTCGGTGAAGGGTTGCAGCTGGTCAACATTCTCAAAGACGTCGGCGACGACGCGGTCGATGGGCGCGTGTACCTGCCCGCCGCGGTGCCGCGTGCCGAGCTCTTCGTCTTGGCGCGGGCCGATCTCGACGAGGCCAACCAGTACGTGCAGACGCTGCAGCGGGGGGGGGCACCGCGCGGGTTTCTCGCGTTCACCGGGCTCTCACTGGTGCTGGCGTTCGCCGCGCTCGATCGCCTCGAAGTCGATGGTGCAGGCGCCAAGGTCTCGCGCCCCGAGGTGATGCACCTCTTCGAATCGCTCGAGCGCGATCTCGACGCCGGCGTCGCGCTCGATCTCCGGCACAGCGCCCGGGGCGAACGAAGCTTCACGTGAAGGGGAAAATCAGCGCCCATGAAATGGACTCTCGAAGCGATGCCCTCTCTGGAGGGGCAAGTGTGGGTCGTCACCGGCGCCAACTCAGGTCTGGGCCTCGAGACGGTCAAGGGGCTGGCCACCAGGGGGGCTGCGGTGGTGATGGCCTGCCGCGATCCGCAACGCGCGCAAGCGGCTGCTGACGAAGTGCGCCGCGTCGCACCCTTCGCAAAGCTCGAGCTCGAGAGCCTCGATCTCGCCTCGCTCGATTCCATCCAGGCGTTCTCAGCGCGGCTGGCGAACGTGCACCCGGTGATCGACGGGCTCATCAACAACGCCGGCATCATGGCCATCCCCCGGAGGACGACCGCCGACGGCTTCGAGATGCAACTGGGCACCAATCACCTCGGCCACTACGCCCTGACGATGCGGGTGTTGCTGCTGCTCGAGGCTGCGAAGGCGCCGCGGGTGATCAGCGTGGCCTCGGCCGCGCACCGCATGGGCACCATGAACTTCGACGACCTCATGGGCGAGAAGTCGTACGCGCCGTGGAGTGCGTACGGGCAGTCGAAGCTCGCCAACCTGCTCTTCACCTACGAGCTTCACCGCAAGCTGCGAGCCGCCGGCAAACGCACCATCGCCGCGGCAGCGCACCCCGGCTACGCCGCCACCAACTTGCAAGGCGTTGGCGCCCAGATGACCGGCTCGAAGCTGAGCGCGTGGGTCATGAACGTGGGCAACTCGATCATGGCCCAGTCAGCCAGCATGGGCGCGCTGCCCACGCTCTACGCGGCGACGATGCGTGAGGTGAAAGGCGGCGAGTACTTCGGGCCCGATGGCTTCCTGGAATTTAGGGGCCACCCGCGCCGCTGCGATTCAAACGCGAAGTCGAAGGACCTTCTGACGGCGCAGAAGCTGTGGGAGGCCTCTGAGCGGCTGACCGGCGTTCGTTTTCCGGCCTAACGAGTCGAGCCAGCGGGTGGGGCCGATTCAGTCGGCGGCACGGGAGGCAAACTGCTTCCACTCGGCCAGCGCCCAGAGGGG
>JAYTAT010000976.1:0-2634 GCA_043737315.1 Archangium sp. | reverse complement strand
GCAGCAACTCAGACCCCGCCACCCCGAAACGCGCACCCTCAGGCCCGAGCTCAAGCTGCGAGGGGACGACGTCGGCCCCGGAATCAGCCTTCGAGGAGTAGGTGATCACCTTCGCCTTCGAGCTGCGCGCGAGGCGTACCGCGTTGGGCCACCCCGCACTGACCACGATGGTGCCGTCTTCGGGGATCAAGGCGACCAGCTTCTCGAACGACGACTCGTAGTGCGCAAGGTCGCGGTAGATGTCGGCGTGGTCGAACTCCACGCTGGTGAGGATGAGGGTCTTGGCCTGGTAGTGGAGAAACTTGGGGCCCTTGTCGAAGTACGCGGTGTCGTACTCGTCGCCTTCGACCACGAAGTGCGGCCCTTTGCCGAGGCGATAGTTGCCGGCGTAGTTCTTCGTCACCCCGCCCACGAGGAAGGTGGGATCTCGGCCTGCTGAAGCGAGCACGTGCCCGAGTAACGAAGAGGCCGTGGTCTTGCCGTGCGTGCCAGCGACGACCACCGAGTGGCGGTGCTTCAAGAACAACGAGCCCAGCGCCGCGGGAAAACTCATCTGGGGAATCTTGCGCTCGCGCACCGCGGTCGCCTCGAGGTTCACCTTGCGGATCACGTTGCCGATGATCACGAGGTCGGGCTTCGCGACGTCGAGGTTCTGCGGCGAATACGGGGTGAGCGCTTTGATGCCCCAGGCCTCGAGCATGTGGCTCATGGGCGGGTAGACGTTCTCGTCGCTCCCGGTGACTTCGTAGCCAGCGGCCTTCAGCATGCCTGCAAAGCTGCCCATGCCGGTGCCGGCGACGCCGACCAGGTGAATGCGCCTGGGGAACGAGGGATCGACGGTATCGAGTGTCAGGCCGTTGTCATCGGGTGCAGCGGACATGAGGCGAACCTCTCACTCCAGTTTCAGCGCGTCGAGCACCGCGTCATGCACCTGGGGGCGGAAAGCGCGAATGCGGATGTTGGCCCGGCCCAGGGCCACCCGGTTGGTGAGGAAGGCGATCACGAGGTGCCGCTCGAGATCGATCCACAGGCTGGTGCCGGTGAAGCCGAGGTGGCCGATCGCGCCGCCCTTGCCGAAGCGTTGGCCGCAAGAAGCGCCTTCTGCCGAGGGCGTGTCGAACCCCAGCGCGCGGGTGCTGCCGGGCGTGTGGTCGCGGCCCCAGGGAAACGGAGGCGCCCAACGCCGCTCGAGCATGGCCTGCCCGAAGGTCGCGACGTCGAGCGCGGTGCCGAAGAGGCCGGCGTGCCCCGAGACACCGTCGAGGACCCACGCGTTGTCGTCGTCGACCTCGCAGAGTTGGGTGGGCCGCTCGGAGACCTTCCACACGCCTTCTTGCCCGGGCGCAGGCTCGCGCGGTCGCGTCTGGCCGGTGCGCGCGAAGATCGCGGGGAGTGCAGGTGAGGCGGAGATGCGGCGGTACCCGGCCCCGAGCTCGAGCGGTTTTGCGACCCGATCCGAGAAGAGGCGATCGAGCGGGGTCTTCGTGGCGGCTTCCAGCACGGCCCCGAGCAGAATGAAGCCGAGGTCGCTGTAGACGGACTGCGCGCCCACCGGGTTCAGCTGCGGCGTTGCAGCAACGCGCTCGAGCACGGAGCGGCGCACGGCGGCTCTGAGCTCAGGCGGGGCGCGTTCGAAAAGCTCTGGGTGCTCGAGCAACTCGCGCTCGAAATACGGCTGGAACGCAGGCAGCCCGCTGCGGTGAAAGAGCAGATCGCCCAGCGTGGCTTTCGCGGCGGCGTGGGGAAGGAACTGCGTGAGCGGCGCGTCGACGGGTAGACCCGCATCGAGCACGAGCGCAGTGGTGCTCATGACCTTGGTGATGGAGGCGAGGTCGAAGACGCAGTGCGGATCGGCGTTGCCCAGCGACACCACGTGAGTGCCCCGGTGAAACACCTCGAGCCGGGCGAGTGGATAGACCTGTTCGTCGACACCACGCTGAAGAAGCGCCTCGAGGCTCATGAGAACGAGAGTGTCCTGGTGTCGGCGTCGAGGCGCACGGGCGCGCCCAACATCACGGGCTGGTTCACCTCGCCGTGCCCGATGCGAAAGCCTGCGGCGCAGGGAACGCCCAGCGTGAGGGCGAGCTCATCGAGCACGTCGGCGGCTGAGGAGTCCTTCTCGTCACAGCCGGTGAAGTCACCAAAGACGATGCCTTTGACACCCTCGAAGAGTCCGGCGAGTTGAAGGTGCATCCACATGCGGTCGAGGCGGTAGGGCTTTTCTCCCACGTCTTCGATGAGCAGCACCGAGCCTCGGAAGTTTGGCAGCCAGCGCGTGCCGATCAATCGGGTGAAGACCGAGAGATTTCCTCCGAGCAGCGGCCCTTCGGCAGTGCCGTTGTGGACCGTGCGGACACCTTGGAGCGGCGCGACCGGTTGGCCTTCGAGCAGCGCGAAGAGACGTTCGATGACCTCGGGTGGCTGCTTGCCCAGCTGGGTGAGCACGGGCGCGTGCAGTGAACGCCAGCCCTGCTTCTGGGCCGCGCAGTGAATCGAGGTGAAGTCTGAAAAACCCACGAGGTGTTTGGGCGACGAGAGCCGCAGCGAAGGGAGCAGCTTCATCGAGCCGTACCCACCCCGTACCGCGAAGACCGCCTTCACGGAGTCGTCGTCGAGGGCGGCCTGCAGCTCAGC
>JAYTAT010000975.1:0-6579 GCA_043737315.1 Archangium sp. | reverse complement strand
ACGGCGGTGGCGCGCAGACGTTGTTCGTGTTGCACACCCAGGGCAGGCCGGTCGCGGTGCACTCGGCGTCTCCGCAACAGCCCGCTACGGGAACGCAGCTGGTGGGGCACGCGCGCTGACCCGAGGGGCAGTCGATGTTCAACATCAAGAGGCCGGCGTCGAGGCCCGTTGAAGTGACCTGCAACGTGGGCATGCCCGGCACGGAGTCCTGCACGTGGAGATCGAGTTCGCTGCTGCCCGAACTGATCACCCAATTGAACGGCATGTTCGAGCAGGTGTTCTCGCTGTAGAGCATCATCGTCGAGGATGACGGAGTGAAGGTGAGCGGCACATCGGCGGTCGCATTGACCGGCGCTCCGCACCGATCCTGCATCTGAATCTTCACAGCAGGGGAGCAGACGTTTCTGAGGATCTGCGCGGGAGGAATGATGACGAGCTGGGCTGCTCCACCGCAGCCTGCGTCTTCATCTGCCCCCGCATCCGGCATGCCCGCGTCTGGATCCACCACGCCCGAATCGGGAAGGCCCGCGTCAGACTCACCAGCATCGAGCTCGCCTCCGGTCATTCCACTGTCTTCTCCGCCTCCGCCTCCGCCAGCGCCTGCGTCGCAGTACCCACCCGTGCAGTACGCGCGCTCAAAGTCAAAGCACGCGGTGAGAGACGACACGGCAATCGACATCGCCAGGATTCGCGTGGGCTTCATCTGTGGTCCTTCATAGTACGGCTCAGCGCAATCCCTTCCACGCGACGGAGCGCGTACGTTTCGCAAGGGCCGCGTTCAGGGCAGTCGTTGCTTGATGCGGCACGAATACGCTGTGACGAACCTCGCCCAGCGCAGTCAGCGAAGGATCATTTGTGCTTCTTCTTCCTGAACGGCGGCACTGGCTTCAGGTCCACCGACAGCGCCACGTTCTCAAAGAGCGTCACTTCACGCGTCTCCTCGAGATGGTTGGTGAGCACCACGCACAGTGAGGTGGCCTCGCCCTTGGGCAACTCCACGTGAAGCGGTGTCACGCCCAGCACTTCGTGACCCCGCTTCACCTGTGCACCCGCCGGCTTCGAGCTCACATCGAGCCACACTGTCTTCGGCACCGGCGCCGCAGCGGGCACAGGTGCTGGCGGCTCGGTCACCTTCACCCGAGCCGGCGTCGGCGCCCCCTGTGCCGCTGGCGGACTCACGAACGTCCACGCGACCGCCGCCGCGAGCAGCAGCACCACCACCGCAGCGATCCACGGTGCCCGCGACGGCCTCACGGCGGCAGCCAAAGCCGCCTCATCAAGCTGCACCACCGCGCCCGTGAACGGCTGCAAGGCATCAGCGAGCGCAGCAGCGCTGGGGAAACGATCTGCCGGGTCTTTCTGCAGGCACCGTATGACCACCGCGCCCAACCATGCCGGAATGCGCTCACCACCAGGCGTCACGTCGGGGAGCGGCGGCGGCGGGTTCTGCGTGATTTCGATCACCAGCTTCCCGAAATTGTCAGCGATGAACGGCTGCCGGCCCGCGAGCAGCTCGTACATCACCAGCCCCACCGCATAGACGTCGACGCGCGCATCCGCGAGGCCACCCATCGCCTGCTCGGGCGCCATGTACTCGGGCGTGCCGACCACCACGCCCGCCTTGGTACCCACCAGCTTCAGATCCCCAATCGGCCTGAGCAGCTTCGCGACACCGAAGTCGAGCACCTTCACGAAGTCGGGGTCACCCCCGCGCGTGATGAGAAAGACGTTCTCTGGCTTCACGTCGCGGTGCACCACGCCGACCTCATGCGCGGCCTGCAGCGCGCGCGCGACCTGCTGGCCGATGTTGACCGTACGCTTGATGGCGAAGGGCCCCAGGTTGATGGCATCGGAAAGCGCAAAGCCCTCGAGCACCTCCATCACGCAGTACACGCAGCGCCGTCCGTCGGGCAGCGGCTCATCACCGAAGTGACTGACGCCCACGATGTGCTGATTGGCGATGGCGTTGACCGCCTGCACCTCTTGCACGAAACGATGCACGAACTCAGGCTCGAGCAGGTGCTCCTGCTTGAGCACTTTGAGCGCGGCCTTCTCACCGGTGCGCGTGTCGGTGGCCAGGTAGACCTTCGCCATCGCGCCTTCGCCGAGCACCTTCTCGATCTTCCACGCACAGAGCGTGTGCCCCTCGAGCTGAGGCTCCATCACCTCGACCTCGACCACCGGATGGTTGCCAGAGACCGTGCGCGCCTGGGCCCGCGCCCTCAGCGCCACGAGCGTCTGACGAAGCGTGGCGGCCGAGACGCGCCCGGCGATGGCCTGCTGCAGCGCGGTCTCGAAGGCGCTCGCGTCTTTCGAGCCCGAGCCCGCGGCGAGCAACACCTGCGCGAGCGAACGCACGTCACCTTCCGCGCTCGCGTCGGCCGGGGCCAGCCCCACCAACGAGGCGTCGAGCACCGCCGGTGAACCGGGGAAGAGATCAGCCGGGCTCACCTGCCCCAGAAACAGGCCCGCCGCGTGAAGCGTGGCGAGCGCATCGGCGACCTCGACGCCCAGCGACACGAGCGAGGCCACCGGCTGACGCGCGCTGCGATGCAGCGTGGTCCACGGAACGAGGGACAGGACCGCCGCCGGCCGCCCATCGTCCAACACCACCCCGCCGCGAATGATGCGCAACGAGGGGTGACTGAGCTGCGCGAGCGCCTCGAGCCCATCGAGGAAGAGGACCTTGTTGACCGCCAGACCCTCTTTGACGACCCGGAGCTCGACCTCGGCCGTATCGACCTTGCCGCGTCGGCGCTCTGATCGAAGGTCACCCGAGAGCAGTTCCCCGACTTCGATTGCGCGCTTCGTCACGGTACCCCTGATGCTGCATCACGAAGGTTTCAGCCAGAAGTCGAGCCCACCTTCAGGTGGGGCAGCTACTCGTTCTTGAGGACGCGCGAGAGGACCCGGGCGGTGAATTTCACGAGTGGAATGACGCGCTGGTAGTCGAGGCGGGTGGGGCCGATGACGCCCACCGTGCCGAGCACCTGATCGTCGGTCCCATAGGGGCTCGCGATGACCGTGACATCACCCTGGCTGCCGAACTCGCTCTCGGCGCCGATGAAGATCTGCATCTCGCGCGCGCGCTGCACCCGGTCGAGCAACGAGAGCAGCTTGTGCTTGTCGTCGAGCGCCTTGAACAACGCGCGCATGCGCCGCACGTCATCTGTGAACTCAGGGCTCTCGAGGAAGCTGCCAGTGCCTTCGATGACCACCCGCTCGGCGGAAGACACATCGGTCGCTGCCGCACCCAGCTTGAGCGCGCGCGCGACCACCTCGTCGTACTGCGTGCGCTGCGTCTCGAGCTCCTGGAGAATGCGGCTTCGCACGTCTTCGATCGACGCCGCCGAACGCAGCAGCTCGTTGAGATAGTTGCTCGCGTGAATCAGCTCTTCCGAACTGACCGGGCGATCGAGCATCACCAGCTTGTTCTGCACCTGCCCGCCCTGCCCCACCAGAATCGCCAGCGCACGATCGTCCCCCAGGCGCACGAACTCGATGCGCTGCAACGAGCCCGCTGACGGCCGGGGAATGAGCACCACGCCCGCGTGATGCGAGAGCTGGTGGAGCACCTTGCCGGCCTCCTGCATGCGCTCCTCGACGCCCCCCGAACCGACGCTGGAGAGCCCCGCTTCGATCAACTGTTGATCAGCAGGCGACGGCGACTTGAGCTGCAAGAGCGAGTCGACGAAGAAGCGGTAGCCCTGGTTGGTGGGAATGCGGCCCGCCGAGGTGTGCGGCTTCTCGAGGTAGCCCAGCGCCTCGAGCTCAGAGAGCACGTTGCGCATGGTCGCGGGTGAGACGTCGAACTCGCCCCGGCGCGTCAGCTGCTGACTGCCGACCGGGTCTCCCGACACGATGAATTCCTGCACGACCGCCCGGAGCACGTCGCGAGCACGGTCATCCAACTCTTCAGCCATTGGCCCTATTGTGTCACAGGCCTACTTCCGCCGCTTTGTCACCAGCACCCACTTCTGCGCCCGGCTCAGTTGCTTGACTCGCGCCTCCCGGGAAAGGGCCGCCGACCGGTCTTTGACCCGAACGCTCCACACCACCTCCACCGGCCCACGGGAGCGCGTGTAGCGAGCGCCTTTCCCCGCATTGTGCGCGGCGACCCGGCGGTGCAGGTCATTGGTGCACCCCGTGTAGAGCGAGTCGTCGGCACAACGCACCATGTAGACGTGCCAGCTCGGCATGGCGTGGTTCTACCGCGCGCAGGCATTTCGCTTCTGCAATGTTCCGGCCCCATGAAGCCCACCTCGACGCGTGTCGTCGCCGATCTGAAGGAGTTCGCGGCCCTCACCTCTGACGAGCGCGGGGCGCAGCGGGTCGCCTGGGGCCCGGTCTGGCGCACGGCGCGCGCGTGGTTTCAGAAGAAACTTCAAGACGAGCTCGGGCTGGGCACCACCCGCGACGGCGCGGGGAACCTCTGGGCCACGCTTCCTGGCAAGTCGAAGAAGAGCATCGTCATCGGCAGCCACCTCGACTCGGTGCCCGGCGGTGGTTGGCTCGACGGCTGCCTGGGGGTCCTCTCGGGCCTCGAGGTGCTGCGGCGCGCCAAGGCGCAAGGGACCCCGCCGCTCACCATTCACCTGGTCGATTGGGCAGATGAAGAGGGCGCGCGGTTCGGCCGCAGCTTGATGGGCTCGGCCGCAGCCGCCGGAGCCCTCGATGCGCACAAGGAGCTCGCCCACCTGGTGGATCGCAACGGCATCAAGCTGCCCGACGCACTCGCGGAGAACGGCATCAAGCTCGACGAGCTGCGAGAGGCCAAGACGTACTTCGATGCGCTCGACGCGGTCGCCTACCTCGAGCTGCACATCGAGCAGGGGCCGGTGCTGGAGTCGATCAAGAAGCCCGCGGGCGTGGTGCTGGGCACCATGGGCGTCGAGCGCCACAACCTGCGCTTCGTCGGCCAGGCCGCGCACTCGGGCGCAGCGCCCATTCACTTGCGCAAAGACGCCTTCCTCGCCGCGGCCGACTTCGCGCTCGCCACCCGGGAAATCAGCGTGAAGTACTCGGGCAGAACGCCGCGCACCCGCGTGGTGGCCACCTGCGGCGTGGTGAAGGTCGAGCCGAACTTCGTGACCGCGGTGCCGGGTTTGACGGAGATCTCCATCGACCTGCGCGCGCTCGACGGCAAGGTGCTCAAGAAGATGCTCGATGCCTCGAAGAAGGCCTCTGAGAGGGCGGCGAAGAAATTTCAGGTGAAGGTGAGCTGGAGCCCGCTGCTGCACATCACGCCCCGTCCGTTCGACCCGCTGCTGATGAAGTTCGTCGCTCAGTCGCTCAAAGAAGTGGTGGGCTCTGCGCCAGAGCTTCCTTCCGGCCCTCTGCACGATGCAGCCGAGATGGCGGCCGTGGTGCCCACCGCGATGTTGTTCGCCATGAGTTCACCTGGCATCTCGCACACGCGGCTGGAAGACACGCCCCTCCCCGCGCTCGACAAGTCCATCCGCGCGTTCCTGCTCACGGTCGATCGAGCGCAAGCCCACTTCGCCTGAACTCAGAAACGGAAACAGAATTCGAAGCAGCGCCTCTCTCCTCGCAGGGGGGCGAGGGCAGTCGCCTTCTCACCTGGCAGCGCAGCCGTCGACGCCGCGAGGTGGACTCCGCCGCGCCGCCGATCGATCCGAACAGTCCGTTCTGGGCGCTGTTCCTCGAGGGCACCGCCTTGCTCGCCACCTTCGACGAGTCGCGCGCGCTCGAGCTGCTCACCCGCGCTGATTCCTGCTGTCCGCGCGACCCGGCCATCCGCGCGGCGCTCGACGAAACGCTGGGAGAAGCCGAGTTTCTGGTCAACGATTACGGCCTCGCGCTCGAACATCTGCGCCGGGCCCACACCACCTGGGCGCAGCTTGAACAGCCGCTGGCCGAAGCAGAGGCCCGCGCCTGGCTGGGCGCCTGCCTGGTGCAACAGGGCCGCTATCAAGACGGCTTCGAAGCGCTGCACGCCGCGCAGAGCGCTTTCCAGAGACTCGACCAGAAACCCCGCGCTGCACGAGCGATGAACTACCTCGCGGTGATTCACGAAGAGCTCGGCGACTACCACCGGGCCTTCGAGGTCTACCGCGAGGCGCTCGAGTGTGCGGTCGCCGACAACGACGCCGACATGCAGGGCCGCGTGCTCGCCAACCACGGTGAGGCGCTCGTCAACTGGGGCGCGCCTGAGCAGGGGCTCCCCGTGCTCGCCCGCGCGGTCGAGGTGCTGCGTTCGATGGGCGCGCATTGGCACTACGGCTGGTGTCTGCTGGCGATTGGCCGCATCCACCACAGCCGCGGCGATGGTGACAAGGCGCTCGAGTTTCACCTTGCGGCGCTCGCGGCCGTCGAGCTCGGTCACTCCCCCCGCGCGCGCGTCGAGGTGTACGCGGGGCTGGGTGAGCTGCACTCCCAGCGTGGCCAACACGGGGAGAGCAAACGGTGGCTCGACAAAGCGCTCACGCTGGCGACCTCACTTGGCATTCGCCGCGAGATCTTCAAGACGCACAAGCGGCTCGCCGACGCCCACAAACGCGCAGGTGAGTTCGAGCTGGCGCTCAAGCACCACGAGCAGTTCCACGAAGTGCGCTCGGG
>JAYTAT010000974.1:0-2642 GCA_043737315.1 Archangium sp. | reverse complement strand
CGTTCTCGAATGACGTCAGCGTGGACTATGGGGCGATGGCGCAGCAGCTGGAGATCGAAGGCAAGGTGGTCGAAGCGTTGATCACCTGGGCCCGCGTGGCGGGACTCAAACGAGACACCTCAGGCTTCGACACGCTGCTGGCCCGGGTCGCCCGACCGGTGAAAGAAGAGATCGCCCTCACCCTCGCGTTGGAAGTGGATCGGCCCACCAACTGGCTCGGCTACGAGCTGGTGGAAGGCGCGCATCCCGCGCTGTTGCTCAACAAACTCGCCATCGCGCTGAACCAGGTCTTCCAAAGCCGCGCCGCGCTCGACTTCACCAACGCCGCACTGCTGCTCGCGCCCGATCGCAGCGAGTTGCTCTACACCCGCGCGCTCGTCTTGATGAGCCTGGGTCTGCACGCGCAGGCCGAACGCGACGCCAACGAGCTCGCCGCTGAGTCACCGGATCGTGCCGAGTTCCTGCTCGTGTACCTGAAGGGCGTGTTCCCTTCGTACGGGTTTGGGCCCGCGGTCGAGAAGCCCCAGACCACCTTCGAAGACGTGCCCGAGAAGCCCGAACGTTCACTCGAAGAGCTGCAGGCGCTGGTGCTCAAGTACGCCACCCGGCTGCAGCTCGTGCGCGCGGCGGTGTTGGAGAAACTGACGCCCGCAAATCCGGCCGTGCCTCCTGACGTGAGCCGGTTGTTGCCGGATGGACCGGTGGCGCTCGAGAGCGGTCAGCACGAATGGCTCGACGATGAAGGCGAGACCCAGACCGTCGACTTCGATGAGGTGCCCGAGGTGACGGGCGTCGATCTGCCCGCGCTGCTTCGTCTGGCCCGCGCCGACTGGAACGCGCTGAGCTGGTTGTGCTGGGCCGCGGGCTCGAACGAAGTGGAGACGCCGAAGGTCCTGGCGCCCCCTGGCGATTTTGGGAAAGCAGCCGGCATGGCTCAGCAGCGGCTCTGGCGCTCGCGAGATCAACGCTCGTTCGACGGCCGCAACGCGCAGCAGCACGGCGTGGCGTCTTTCGAATGGGAAGGCACCGACATGGCGGAGATCGCGCCCCCCGTCGCCGGCATCGCCGAGCAGCAGTACGCCGAGATGCAGGCGCTCTTCTATTGGCTGGTGGATTCGAAGTTGAAGACGCCCTGGCAGGACAACCTGCGCGGGAGCTGAGGACCAACCGTGAGCACCTCTATTTCCCTCGCACCTCACCTTCAGCGCGCGATCGACGCGATGTCGAAGGACCTGGCCGTCGAGCAACAGGCGCTGGTCAACCAGGCCGTGTTCGCGTGGCTGCGCATCAATGGCTACGTCACCCCGAGCCCGGTGACCGAAGTGCCGGCGCCGGCGCCTGTGCCCGTCGTCGCGCCCGAGCTGCCGCCCGTGGCTGAACTCGTGGCGCCCGTCGTTGCTGTGGCTCAACCGGTCGACCTGGGCCCGGTACTCGCGCGCATGGCGGAGATCGACGCCGACCTGGAGAAGTTGACCCGGCCCTGGGCTGCCTGGGCGCCGGTTGCGGACGAAGTAGAAGACCCGACCCCAGAAGAAGCAGCACCCGTCGCCCCAGCGCCCCCACCGATGGAAGAGGAAGAGAACGAGAGCACCGTCGTGTTGCGCTCGGTGCCGATCGCGCTGTACCTCGAGCGTGAAGGTGAAGAGCCCATTCGCGTGGCCGCCGAACGGTTCATCATCGGCCGCGGCCCCCACTGCGATCTGGTGATCGACTCACCACGCGTCTCACGCGAGCACGTGGCGATCACCCGCAAGGGCGTGCTCTTCTACCTCGAAGATCTGAACTCCTCAAACGGCACCTGGTTTGGCGAAGACCGCGTGACGACGCGCGAGCTCGAGAGCGGAGACGTGATCAACCTTGGCAACGAGCCGGTGACCTTCTTCCTCCGCGGCGAGTGAACGTCAGGCAGCCTGCGAAGACGGCGACAGCACGGCGACCTGGGGCACCACCACGGCGTGCGGCTTCTGATCATCGCGCAGCGTCTTCGCGAAGACCGCGTGCACCTGATCGGCGTGTTCACCGGCCGTCTCTTCTTTCCAGCCCGTGGTGTCGATGGGGGGGAGGATCTCGATGTCGAGCGTCATGGGCTTGAAGGCGAAGGTGCCTTTTTCCCAGTTCTTGTGCGCGCCGTGAACGACCACGGGCACCACGGGAAAACCGGTGGCGATGGCCATGTGCACGAAGCCCTTCTTGAACGCGATCAGGTGGCCGTCCTTGCTGCGCGTACCTTCCGGCATGATCCAGATGCCGAGGCGGTTCTTCTTCACGAAGTTCGCGGTGTCGCGCAGCTTCTCGACCGCACGATCCTTGTTACCGCGATCGATCAGCAGGTGACCTGAGAGCAGCGCGAGCTGGCCGAAGAACGGCACGCGCACGACCTCTTTCTTGAGCACGCCGCAGCCGCCGTACGGGCACAGCCAGATGCCGATGAAGAGATCGAGCGTCGAAGTATGGTTCGACACGTAGATGGCAGGCATCGAAGCGTCGAGGCGCTCGCGGTTGGCCACGCTGGGCGTCACGCCGGTGAACCAGGTGATCGAGCGGCCGATGACCTTCCCGTAGAAGTTGCAGACCTTCACGCGCGCCACGCGCGAGGGGAGCAGCAGCACCAACACGATGACGATGACGGTGGAGCACAGGGC
>JAYTAT010000973.1:0-2645 GCA_043737315.1 Archangium sp. | reverse complement strand
CGTAGAGACGATCGCCCGAGAGCTCGCAAAAATCAGTGAAGCCGTGCGCGACGTAGTCGAAGAAGTACGGGCGCGCGTTGTGCCGCGAAAGCTGAACGATCTGCCACCGCGAGAGGTCGCTGAAGATCTCTTCTTGAAGTCTGCGGGCCTTCTTCTCGAGCCGGCCGATCTCGGCGGTCATGTCGACGGCGCCCGAAGACGAGAGGGTCTTCAGCTCGTCGATTTTCTTCTCGAGGAGCAGCAGCGGACGCTCGAACTCGAGGGAGTGGGCGATGTTGAGAGCCATGAGCGGCGTGTGTCGTCGAGCGACGCCGCCGCGTCAAGCGGATTGGACCAACGCCTCCCTCTCCCCCGCGGGGGAGAGGGTCGGGGCCAAAACTACGCGGCCTTACTCTTCAAAAACGCGGCGGCCGCATACCAGCTGGTGCGGAAGCCCTTGAGCTCACGAAGCCCGGCCGGGTGCCGACCGAGGGCAGGAGCCATCGTCACCGGCAGGCCAATCTTCTTCTCGACCAGCTTGGCCACCTCGAGCTCGTTCTTCCGCCGCTCTTCGGTGACCAGACACGTGGTCTTGGGCAACACGCGGTTCACCAACACGCGCTCCACAGGAAGTGACTTCTCTTTGAGCGACTCGACGATGCGCTCGGCCGCCGGCACCGAGAGCTCCTCACCGCGGGTGACCACGATGAAGCGGCACTCGTTGGGGTTTTGCGTCGCCTTCTCGAAACGATCCAGGTGCGCCTGCAACGCCTCGACCCAGGTGAGCAGCGCCTGGCCACCCTTGGCTTTGTACTTGGTGGCAACGGCGTGAATCGACGCGAGCCAGGGGCGCGCGATGCCGGGCAGCTCGAGAATGCGCAGCGAGTTCGACGACGGCGCGGGGTCGATGACGATGCGCTTGAAGCGCTCCTGCACCAGGGCATCGGTGAGCGCGCTGACGGCGGCCAGCTCGTCCATGCCCACGGGGGCGAGGTCGAGCAGGTTCCTGAAGAGCTCCTTGTCGAGCGAGAACGTCTCGCCCTTGGCCTCAGGCCCGAAGAGGGGCTCTGCGAGTTCCTTGAGCTTCTTCTTCAAGTTGCCAAACCAGTTCGCGAAGTCGATCTCGCGCGCGTAGAGGCCCTTGGTGCCCTTCACCTGCGTCTCGGTGTCGGTCAGCCGGCTCTGCAGCACGTCAGAGAGCGAGTGTGACGGATCGATCGAGAGGAGCAGCACCGGCCCCTCTTTCTCGGTCAGCGTCACGGCGGCCGCGGCCGCGCACGAGCTCTTGCCCACGCCGCCGGAGCCCACGAAGAAGATGAAGCGCGTGGGAGGGATCGGCGGAGCGGCCATTGGAGGCATCGAAGGCGCGCGCACCAGCGCAGGGGGCGCCTCAGCAGGCGTGAACTGAAGCTGCTTGGTCTCCTTGCCGGTCGACCATTCCTTCGCGAACTTCTTCACTTCTTCCTGGCCGCGCGGCCCGAGAATTCGGCGCTGGATGAGCTCGACCTTCGAGACCATCGTCTGGAACTTGCGCACGTGAGGCGCCTGCAGACCGCGGCGGTTCTCGACCTCGCGGCTGCCTTTCCCGTCTTCGATCATGTCAGCGATGATCTCGGCGACGGGAATGGCGCGCTCGGTGAGGCCCTTCATCAGGTTCTTGATCTGCGACTCGCCCACGGGCTCAGCGACCGCACAGACGTGCATCGCGAAGCGCTTGGGGTCTTTGAGCATCGCGTTGACCGCGTCGGCTCGCAGCGCAAGCTCATCGACGGGCGTGGCGGCGCGAGGCGTGGTCTTCGACGGGCGCTGCGTGCGCTCGGCGCGAACCAGGCTGACCAGGCGGCGCACGTTGGTCGCGTGATCGAGCAGGCGGAGCGTGTGCGTGCTCGACCAGCCGTCGATGACGACCTTCTCGTACTCTTTGGCTTCAGAGAGCTCGAGCAGGTTGAAGAGGAAGCCGATCTCGCCCTGGTTCGTCAGGCTCGCCTCGAGCACCTTCTTCAGGTCGTCCTCGGAGAGCACGGCGCCCTTGGTCACCGCCGCCATCAGCTGCGGCTTGGCGAATTTGAGGTACGCCTCGCCGAGTGCGGGGAAGTCGACCTCGGCGGCGAAGAGCCCGCCGGTGCCTTTACCCAGGACAATCTTGGTGGGCTTGCTGCTCAATTTTTTCTTGAGCAGATCCGCCACGCCTCCGGGGGTTTCGAGCGACAACAGCAGCACGCGATCTTTGCCGTCGGCTTCCAGCAAGTTCATCGCATAGGCAGTCGCGAGGGTGGACTTGCCAGAGCCGCCTTTTCCGGCAAAGAAGTGGATCACGGGTCCGTGACTCATTGAGAAACGCCTTCCTGGAAGCTGGCCTGACCGGGAACTGGTGAGTGATACAGAACTGCCCGGCCTTGGGCGGCGGATCTTCGGTCAATTGCCCCCTGTCGGTCAAGGTAGGACCTTGATTTTCAGGGGGGTTGCACCAGGCCACGCTCGTACCGCCGCACCTCGGACCGTGCCGGTTTCATGAGCGCTATCAACGAGTTGACCCCTTCTTCGGGCAACGTTTCCCCGCAGGTAAGGATGTCTGCGGCGGCGTATCCGTGCTCCGGCCAGGTGTGGATCGAGAGGTGACTTTCGGCCACCAGCACCACCACGCTGGCTCCGTGAGGGGTGAAGTG
>JAYTAT010000972.1:0-6587 GCA_043737315.1 Archangium sp. | reverse complement strand
GCGGGCTGCCGACCGGCCTCGGTGTCGGTCGTCAGTTCGCGCTTCCCGGTTTACCGCCGGGTTTCTCCCCATTTTCAAGGAGCACCGAATCATGAAAGTCGAACAAATCATGTCGCGCCCCGCCCTGACCTGCGGCGTGCACGACGTCGCCACGCGCGCCGTTCAGCAGATGTGGGACGCAGACATCGGGTGCGTGGTGGTGGTCGATGCCGAGGGGCGCCTCGCCGGAGTGATCACGGATCGCGACCTGTGCATGGCGGTTTTTTTGCGCGGCGTGCCGCTGAGCGCAATCACCGTGGGCGAAGTGATGACCCGAAACGTGGCGACCGTCAGGCCCGAAGATCGGCTGGGCCTGGCAGAAGCGTTGATGCGCAGCAAACGGGTGCGACGGTTGCCGGTGGTCGACGCGAAGGAGCGGGTGGTGGGTTTGCTCTCGCTCAACGACGTCGCGCGGGTGGCACAACTGCAACGCGGGCGCAGGGTGCCCGAGGTGGGCGGTGAAGAGGTGATCGCCACGTTGGGCGCGATCTGCGAACCCCGCAAGCCCAGCAGCGTCGAGGGTTCCGCCGCCTGAAACAGGCCCGCCTGTCTGGGCTGTCTGGGAGCGGGTCACCCGGTGACGGCGATGGGTGTGCGAACCAGGCGCTCGAGCGCATCCCGCTCGAGCGTCTCTTTTACCAACAGCTCGCGGGCGATCGAATCGAGCACCGAGCGTCGGGCGCTGAGCAACTCGTGCGCGCGTTGGTGCGCCGTGTCAAGCAGCCGCCGCACTTCCTGGTCGATCGCCTGCGCCGTCGCCTCGCTGAAGTTGCGCTCTTCGAAAGACACCGCGCTGCCGCCGAGGAACTGCGAGCCCGACGCCTTGCCGAAGGTCTGCGGCCCCAGTGATGACATGCCGAAGCGGCACACCATCTGTCTGGCCAGTTCGCTGGCGCGCTCGAGATCGTTCTGCGCGCCGGTCGAGACGCCGTCGAACACCAGCTCTTCCGCCACCCGGCCGCCCATCAACACCGCCAGCGTGTCGCGCAGCTCATCTTCGGTCATCAGGTAGCGATCTTCGGTGGGCAGTTGAAGGGTGGCCCCCAGCGCGCCGATGCTGCGCGGAATGATGGTGACCCGGTGCACGGGGTCGGCGTGTTTCACCGAGAGCGCCAGCAGGGCATGCCCCGACTCGTGCCACGCCACGCGGCGGCGTTCGGGCTCGCTCATCACCCGGCCATCCTTGCGCAGGCCCAGCTGCATGCGATCGATCGCTTCTTCGAAGTCGCGCTGCTGCACCGTCCTGGCATCACGCCGCGCACAAGCGAGCGCGGCTTCGTTCACCACGTTGGCCAGATCCGCCCCCACCATGCCCGGGGTGCGTTGGGCGACCAGCTTCAAGTCGACGGCGTCGAGTTTGAGGCGCTTCGAGTGCACCCGCAGAATCGAATCGCGCCCGCGCACGTCGGGGCGATCCACCAGGACCTGGCGGTCGAAACGGCCGGCTCGCATGAGCGCCTTGTCGAGCACCTCGGGCCGGTTGGTGGCCGCCATGATCACGATGCCCACGCTGGCGTCGAAGCCATCCATTTCCACCAGCAGCTGGTTCAAGGTCTGCTCGCGCTCTTCATTGGCCGCGAACACCCCGCCCCCCGCGCGCGTCTTGCCGACGGCGTCGAGCTCATCGATGAAGACGATGCAGGGCGCGCGTTCCTTGGCCTGGGTAAAAAGGTCGCGCACGCGGCTCGCGCCCACGCCCACGAACATCTCCACGAACTCAGAACCCGACATCGAGAAGAAGGGCACGCCCGCTTCTCCTGCCACCGCGCGGGCGAGCAGGGTCTTGCCCGTGCCGGGCGCACCCACCAGCAGCACGCCTTTGGGAACGCGGGCGCCGACCGCCTTGTATTTCTCGGGATCCTTGAGGTAGTCCACCACCTCGATGAGCTCGTTCTTCGCTTCGTCGACGCCCGCGACGTCGATGAAGGTGGTGCGGTTCTCGCTCGAACGATCGAAGATCTTCGCCTGGCTCTTGCCGAAGCTCATCGGCCTCGCGCCCCGGCCTTCGCCGAGCATTCCGCCCACCGCGCGGAAGAGGAAGAACAGCATCACCAGCGGCAGAATCGACGAGAGCACCGCGGGCCAGAAGCTGTCGCGCTCGATGTGACCTGAGAACTTCACGCCCTTCTCTTCCAGCCGGCTGATCAGGTCGCGCTCGTCCATGTTGGGAAGCCGCGAGGCCACCATCGATTGTTCGTGGCCCGTCTTCGTTTTCTCTTTGAGCTTCGCGAGAATGCGCTCGTTCTCGAGCAGCACCTCGTTCACTTTCCCCTCGTCGAGCGCGACGAGAAATTCGCTGTACGGCACCACTTGTGAGTCGCCCTGCAGTTTCAGCACGCGAAACCACAGCGTCACTGCCACGGCGAGCGCCACGAGGAAGAGTCCCAGCCTGACCCACGCCGATCGGTTCATTGTTCGGGTGGGCTCCTGCACACATCGAGCCTTCGACCACTCCTCGGATCAGCGGACTGGCAAGAGCGGCAGCTCCCCACGTTTCACCTTGAAGGTGGACACCGCGCACACCACGTCGCGCCGGCGCTCTTCGCTTCGCACCACGCTCAACACGGTGAGCAGGCTCCCTGACGCACGCACCACGCTGCACGACAAGGTGAGCGGCTCATCGCTGTGGACCTTCGCGAGCAGTGAGAGGCTGGGCATCTCGCAGAGCACCACCGGGCCCCCCGCAAAACCCTGCGCCGAGACGAGCGCCGAGGCGTGCACCCACGGCACCAGGTTGCCCGCGAGCAACAGGTCATCACCCTCGAGCCTGGCCTTGAAGGTCGCCTGCATGGGCGAAGCTCCACCGCGGATCAGCCGCACGTGCTGCTCGTCAGCCACCGCCCACTGATCGGCCCCCGACGAGAAGCGCAGCACGCCTCCGATCACCACTGCGCCCGGGGCGCCGCGCCGCCTTCGCACCACCAGCGAGACCGGAAAACCGCCGTCGCGTGAGGGCTCGAGGGCCGCGGTGGCGATCAACCGTTCACCACTCAGCACGGGCGCGAGCACCTCGAGCTTCGTCACCGAGGTCACGAACACGGGTGCACCCGCCGCTTCCCGCGCCAGCGCCGCCGCCAGCTCGCCGACGTGGTCGAGCAGCACCGCGGGGTTGAGGCCCTGCTCTTGTCTGCCGTCGAGCACGACGTCCCACTCGTGGCGTTCACTGACGGCATTCTTCGAGCTTTCCACCAGAACGAGACGGGACATGGGTTCTCCAAAAAAAAGCACTGCACACGAGGGAAAGAAGAGGAGCGTCGCGGCGCGGTCAATGCCAGCGCGGACAGCTCGCCATGCCTGAGCGCCACAGCAGGCTCTGAAGGTCATGGGTGTTCATAACGGATGAACGTCTGTTTAAACGGATGCGCCCCCGCCCGTCAACCGTGTCGGGGCGAGGTTCTTCAAGGCGGAGAGCACCCCTTGTGGACCCCCTTCAGGGCCCACCACCACGTCAGGGGCCATCGGGCGTTCGTACGCCACATCGCCGCCGGGCAGCCCGTGGGTGGCCCGCGCGTACAGACCCTTGGGGTCACGGCGCACACATTCTTCGAGTGGGGTATCGACGAACACCTCGAGAAACGCCGGAGCCAGGGCACGCGCGCGTTGCCTGAAGAAGCGGCGGTGCGCGGTGGCCGCCACCAGCACCACGAAGCCCTGCCGCGCGAGCAACGCCGCCAGCCTCGACAAGGTCTCGTAGAACGCGTCGCGCTCTTCTTCCGTGAAACCCATTGGGGGCCGCAGGGCTTCGCGCACCTGGTCTCCATCGAGCAGCACAGGCCGGTCGAGCGCAGCCGCCACGCGCACCGCGAGGGTCGACTTGCCCGACGATGGCGGCCCCGTGAACCAGACCACCACGCCGGTCATCGCATCGCCGCCCAGGCCCACGCGGGGTCGAACCGGGGGGAGGCCAGCACACGCTCGGCTAAACTGAGGAGGCGATCGCGATCTTCTTCGCGCAGCTTCGGGTACCAGACGGGGTTGCACAGCACGAGCGTGCGCCAGGCGAAGAAGGGTGCGCTCACCTCGAGCAGCGCGTCGTCGCCATCGCTCAGGTACCGATCCCAGAAGCGGCTCCAGATCTGCCCGAGGCCGAAGCTCCAGCTCGAGCGGTGCTCCAGACCGAAGAAAAAAAAGTTGATCGCCAGGCAGGTGACGTCGTCGGCCGGTTCCCCCTGAGAGCCGCGGCTGGTGTCGAGCAACGTGGGCATCGCGCGCCCGGCCGCAAAGACGAGATTGAACGGGTGAAAGTCGCCGTGGATGCGCCTGAGCCGCGAAGGGTCGCCCTTGAGGCGTTGGCGCCAGGTGAGGCACTGCTGCTCGATGGAGCTCAAACGCGCTGCCGGCGCCGAGGGCGTGTCGAGCGGGTAGCTGTCGACGATGCCAGCAATGCCTTCGCCGCCGCCCACGAGATCACGCAGCGCACGCACCCACGCCCCCGGGTGAGTTCCCGGCAGTTCATGCAGCTCGAGCAGTACGTCGGCCAACGAGTCGACGCGCGCGAGATCGAGCACGCCGACCTCACCGGTCGAGGCGATGCGGCGGAGATCTTCGGCATAGGGCTCACCTTCGGCCCACTCGGTAATCAGATACAGCTCGCCTGCATCCTGCAGCGGCTGCAGGCGACCACCGGCGGTGATGGCCCCGACGTCGAGCGCGCGCGAATGGTGCGGCACGAGCGAAAAAGAATCCCACGCCAGAAGCACGCTCGCGGCGCGATCGGCGCGGCGATCGTGGCCGTAGTCGTTAGCCCCTTCGAGGTGGAAGACGACGGCGCGGGTGGTGCCGTCGGGCAGGGTGAGCTGCAACTTGAGTGGCCGCCCATACCCGAGGCCTTTGGTCATCTCGCCTGCACCCGTGTCGGGACGCAGCGGCTTGACTGCGGTGACCACCGCGCCCGGAAAGATCGCTTCCAGCCGTTCGTTCAGGCCCTGCGGAATGGTGGGTTCCAAAGGCACACCCGCTGTCTCTGCATCAATGAGTCCGCCTTTGGTTCCGCAAGAGGTGCAGCGCGCGGCCTCGAGCGTTCAGAGCAATCAGCGGGGAAGAACACTCCATGCATAGGCAAGAGGCGGGGGTGGTCAGATGAGGCGATTTCTCTTTGCAGTGGCGGCGGTGGTGGTGGTTTCAAACAGCAAACCCGCAGAGCGCATGACGCCTGTCGAGCCGGTGATGATGGCGGGCTGTGCGTCGTCGCCCGAGCCGATCGACGTGATGCTGCTGGTCGGGTTGCTGGCGTTGCGCACGCTCTCGGAGACCGTCAAGGTTTCCAAGCCGCGCACGCCGTACGCCCACTGACGCGCGTGGCAACAGGCCCACACCCCAATCTTCGCCCCACAGGGGAGGGGATGCAGGTGGTGCGGACCCGGCACTCGAAACGAAAGCATTGCGCGAAAAGGGCCCCAAACCGGGCTCCAGGGCTGGAACGCAGTTTGCTGAAGCGGGAGACCCCAACCCCGAGGCTCCACATGATCAGCGCTCAAACCCACGTCGCGGCCGACCCTATTGCGATTCGTCAAGAACTTGCACTGACTGAGCCGGTCGACATCCGCTCCTCACTTTTTCAGCGCTTCGTCATTCGCTTCAGCGAGCAGCTCGACGTCGACATTCCCCCAAAGGACTACCCGCTGCTGGCGACCGTGGGCGGGTGCTTCGAGTACATCGGCAAGAGCCGCTGAAGAGCCGCGTCGCGGATACCGTCGTCTCTTCGTGTTCCGGTCTGCGGAAGTTCAGCGCACCAGCTGAGGGCGCTGCGGAACATGGCCGCCCACCGGGTCACCCGCGGGGTGCGCGCGACGCGCCCGCTCGAGCAAACGCGTCACCTCTTCTTCGGGCACGTGGGTGAAGTCGTCGTACCAGAGGCCGAGGGCGTGCACCTCGCTGGGCGTGTGCAGGCACACCACACGATCGACCTTGGGGCCGATCTCGCTGAGCACGTGAGGGGGCGCCACTGGCACCGCGAGCACGATCAGCTTCGGGTTCTCACCGCGAACGGCTTCCACCGCCGCCTGGATGGTGCCGCCCGTGGCGATGCCGTCGTCGACCAGCATCACCATTCTTCCCCGCATCACCGCGCGTGGCCGGTCGCCACGCAGCCTGCGCACCGACTCCGTCACGTCCCTGCGCGCGGTCTCCGTGGCTTGCGCCAGCTCCATGCCGGTCAAGCCGATCTCGTCGATCAAGCGCCGCGAGATGCTCAGCTGACCACCCTCGGCGATCGCGCCCGCACCGACCGCGGGAAACCACGGCACGCCGATCTTCTTCACCACCCAGACATCCAACGGCGCTCCCAGCGCCGTCGAGACCTCGAAACCAATCGGCACGCCGCCGTGAGGGAGCGCGATCACGATCGGCCGTTCCTTCGCGTAGCTGCGCAGCTCAGCTCCCAACTGCTGTCCTGCATCTTCTCTGTCTTTGAATCTGAGCTTGGGCATCGTCGCCTCCTTGGGGAGGCAGACGCTGCATGGTCCGCACCATGAAGACCTTTGCGTGCTGCCCAGCCTCAGGACGCACGGATTTCGCAACGAACTGAAGAGCTTCCTGTGGTGTCGCTG
>JAYTAT010000971.1:0-6606 GCA_043737315.1 Archangium sp. | reverse complement strand
CCACCCGCCGCGGCGTGGTGAACGGCACGCTCTCTCAGCTGTACCGCGAGACGCAGAGCCCCACCGTCTGGCAGGCGACCGCGCCCACCCAGCCTTCGCTCATTCCCAACGTGGCGCTGGCCGACGCCACCACCTGGGTCGAGTACACGCGCGACGAGCACGCAGCCGGCGTGCTCACCACCGCTGCCTGGCTCTACCGCTTTCCCACGCAGCGCTCGCGCGTCAACCAGTTCTGGTCGGCGTTCCTCTGCAAGAGCTTCTCGCCGCCCGCGGGCGCCGTGGTGCCCCCGCCTGAAGACAGTTGCAACCGCGAGAACAACCTCGCCACCCGCTGCGGCTGCTCGTACTGCCACGCCACCATCGAGCCGGTCGGCGCCCACTGGGGCCGCTTCGGAGAGCGCAACGCGCAGTACCTCGACCCGAGCGTGTACCCGAAGGTCTCGGCCAAGTGCCGCGACTGCGCACTGGCCGGCAACACCAGCTGCGACAACGAGTGCGGCAACTACGTGATGCAGGCCTTCGACGGCGAAGGCGCTCAGTCGCTGGGCCTGCTG
Source organism: Archangium sp. (assembly GCA_043737315.1). GTDB lineage: Bacteria > Myxococcota > Myxococcia > Myxococcales > Myxococcaceae > Archangium_A. The sequence continues at coordinate 6,052 of JAYTAT010000971.1, read as the reverse complement.
CGCACGTACCTCTACCGCAGCACGGATGAAGAGCCGAACATCGTGGGCGGCCCGCGCCTGCTGGTCGAGCGCACCATGCAGACCGGCGAGCTCGAGAAGTGCGCCGTCAAGAACGTGTGGGATCACCTGCTGGGCCGGGGCATGACGCCCGAAGAAGAGCGGCTGTACATGAGCGAGCTCGTCGACCAGTTCGCGATGAGCAACCACAACTTCAAGCACCTCATGCTCCGCATCGTTTCCACTGACGCGTACCGGAGGGTCGATTGATGCGCTCGCTCGCCATTGCAACGCTCGCGTTGTCCTTCTCGTTGGGCTGCAGCAAGGGCCCTGTCACTCCCCTTGCTCAACCGGGCTCGCTCGCGCCGGTCGAGCTGCCCACCGACCACCCCGTGCTGCCCCCCCTGCCCGACCCCGAGCTGAACGGTGGTCACGCCGGCCGCGCGCCCCGCCGCATCTCGGTGCCGCAGCTCAAGGCGAGCATTCTCACCGTCACCGGCCGGCAGTGGACGCAGATCGACAACCTCGCCGCCTCGCTGGGCCAGGCCGACTTCGCCATCACCGTCTCTGACGCCACCGAGCCCAACCTGGTGTTCGCCAAGTTCCTCGATGACGGCGCCCGCGAGGTGTGTCTCAACGCGGCCCGCGACGATCTCAACCGCGCTCAAGACGCCCGGGTTCTGTGGCCCGAGGTACCCGGCACCAGCCGCGACTTCACCGGGCTCGACGACGCGACGATTGCGAAGAACCTGGCCACCTTGTCGGTGCGTTTCTTCGGCTCGCCGCTGGACAGCACCGAGCTGACGGACTGGACGGCGACCTTCAAGAAGCTCGCGGCCCGCGCCAAGACCATCAACAAGCCCGAGCAAGCCTGGGGCTCCATCTGCGTGGCGATGATGACCGACCCGCGCTTCATCACCTACTGAAGGGGAGCACCGACCCATGAAGAAGAATCTCGCTCTGCCCCGACGCACCTTCATGAAAGCGGCCGCTGGTTTCGCGGGCGCCAACCTCTTCGGCGGCCTCTCCTTCAAGGCCTTCGCGCAGGCGTCTGGGCTGGCACCGGCCGACCACTGCTTCGTCTTCGCGTACTTCAACGGCGGGTGGGACGTGCTGCTCTCGCTCGACCCGCGCGACCCGGCCACCTTCACCGCCGAGCGCATCAGCGAGACGCGCATCCTCCCCGGCTACAGCTTGCTGTCGGGCGACGCGAGCTTCCCCACCAACGTGGTTCGGCCCGCGGGCAGCAACATCGGCTTCGGCCCGGCCATCGGGCGCATGGCCAATCACTTCGACCTGATGTCGGTGGTGCGCGGTCTCAACATGGCCACCGTCGCCCACGAGGTGGGCTTTCGCTACTTCCTCACCGGCAAGGAGCCCAACGGCTCGGCCGCGCGCGGCAGCACCACGGCCACCGAGATCGTCGGGCAGATGAAGCCCAAAGTGCCGGTGCCGAACATCGCCTACAACATCGAGACGTATAACGATCGCTACCCCGGCTACGCGAACGCGCTGCGGGTCTCGTCGAGCAACGACCTGCTGCTCACGCTGGCGCCCAGCCCCACCGCGCTCGACAGCGAAATCGAACGCGAGTTGGTCGACATGCACGGCCGCCGCATCTCGTGTGAGGCCGATCTCTACGACAGCCGCGGCCTGGTCACCCAGTACCGTGAGAGCCAGTCACAGATGCAGACGGTGCTCGACGCCCAGCTCGACCGCTACTTCCGCTTCGAAGACAGCGCGACCGACAGCCCTGCCATGCGCGCGGAGAAGGCGGCCCTTCGCCAGCTCTACACGCTGCGCCCCGAAGGCGGCAACGACCCGCGCAGCTCGGCAGCCTCACGCGCGGCGCTGGTGGCCACGGCGCTCAAACGCGGCGTCAGCCAGTGTGTCTCGATGAACATCACCGGCGGGCTCGACACCCACTTCGGCACCCAGCTCACGCACGCCCAGAACCAGCGGGCCGGCTGGAACGCGCTGGCTGACCTGGTCACCGACCTGCGCGCCTCGGCCCACCCGTCGGGCGGCAACTTCATGGACCACACCACCGTGCTGGTCTTCTCGGAGTTCTCGCGCACCCCGCTCATCAACGCCTCGGGCGGCCGCGATCACCACATCACCAACAGCTGCATGCTGCTGGGCAAGGGCATCAAGCACAACACGGTGTTCGGCAAGAGCGGCGACGTCGGCCTCTCGGCGGGCCTCATCGATCACGCGACCGGCCTGCCCAACCCCAACGGCGAGCAGATTCTCCCCGACCACGTCATCGCCACGGTGATGGCGGCCGCGGGCATCGACCATTCCATCACCCGCGTCGAGCCGCTCACGGGCTTGCTCGCCTGAAGGCGTAAATGATCAGACCGTTGCTGTGTGCCCTTTTCCTGGTGGGCTGTGAAGAGGTCACGACCCTCGAGCCTCTCGTGGCCACCACCTTCGAGGCCGTCTCGCAGGCCACCATGCTCGACCTCGCCGCCTCGCCCGGCTTTGCCGATGAGCGGGGTGGCGGCGTGTTCATCGATCTCGCCGGGCGCGTGGTGCGGGTGCGCGGCAACGGCGATCGCGGCGTGCTCGAGTCTCACCCCCGCAACGCCGTGCTGCCAGGGCCTGCCTCAGCCGTGTACGCGCTGGGGCCTTCGAACGCGCTGGTGGCCACCACCCGCGGTCTCTTCGTGGCTGATCAGGGTTGGCTCATTGCGCCGTCATGGCAGGGGCTGCTGCCTGCCGAAGGCCTGCTGGGCACCGCGCTGGGTGGCGACGGCGTGGCCTGGCTTTCGCACACGCAAGGGCTCTATCGGCTCGAGCGCGGGGCCCTCACGGAGTTCAAGCTCTCAGGGGAAAGCCTCACCGGGCTGACCGCGATGGCCGTGGCGCCCACGCTCGATGGCACCCCGGGCGTGTGGTTCGCGCGCGAAGGAAGGCTCTTTGCCGCCGCTCAATCTTCCCGCACCGAGTTCACCGTGCGCGACTCGGGCCTGTCGGCTGCGACGTTGGCGGGCGGCGTGCTCGGCCTTGCCGGCATCAGCCCTTCACGCGAGACCGGCGGCGAGCTGTGGGCCATCACCTCGCGCGGCCTGCTGCTCTACACGGGCACCTCGTGGCGCGAATATTCGCTGGGCCCCAGCCCCCGCAAGCTGGTCGCCTCGGGCCGCTTCGCGTGGATGCAGGCTGGCGACGGGCTCTACCGCTACGACGGAGACACGCGCGGTTGGGCGCAGGTTCAAGGCCTGGAAGCTGCGGGCACGTTGATGGGCGTCGACTCCAGCGGCAGCGCGTGGGTGCGGGTGGGCACGAAGACCGTGTCGGTAGCGCCCCACGTGGCGCCGCGCATCCGCGGGCTGTTCCAGGCAGCGCGCGTGTTCGACCCCCAGTTGATCATCGAGGCCTCACTGCCCAGCGCCACCCCCTTCGACTCGCTCTCCTGGGATCTCGACGGCGTCACCGTACACCCGGTGGTGCTGACCAACGGCGTGGTGGGCAGCGGCCCCACGGCAGGGCAGACCTTTCACAGCCTGGGCGGCGCGGAGGTCGGCGGCGTGCTCAAGCCTGTCTCCCTTTCCACCCTGGAAGATGGCTGGCACACGCTGACCCTCGCGGCCACCGAGAAAGGGGCAACGTCGTACCGGCGGGTGCACTTCGAGTTCCTCGGCGCCAGGACGGCGGCCGTCAGCTGGGAAACAGACATCAAGCAGCTGGGGCTCGATCGCTGCTCGAAGTGCCACGCCGCTGGCACCGCGCCTGAGCTGATCACCTACGCGCAGTGGAAGGCGAACGCTGCCTTCATCGCCTCGGCCGTGCGTGACTCGCGCATGCCGGCCGACGGTCCGCTCGATACGGCGGGCGTCGCGGCGATCATTCGATGGGTCAACGGAGGCACGCAGCCATGAGGCGAGTCGGTTTGCTGGTGATGCTGGGGCTCGCTGGGTGTGACGCGACCATCAGCGCGCCACCCAGGCCGCCCCCCCCCATCGACCCCTGCATCGATCTGCCGGCGATCAGCGCGGTCATCGTGCCCGACACCGTGCGCGTCAACGGCGCGGCCACCGTCACCGCGATGGGTGGCAGCGGGCGCTACACCTACGCGGTCACCAGCCCCACCCCCGCGGGCAGCCTCTCAGGCACCCGCTACGTCGCGGGCCTGATCATCGGCACCGACACGCTCACCGTCTCTGACGACTGCGGCAACAGCACGCGCCTGAGCGTGCAGGTGGAGGCCGCCTTCGAAGTGCAGCCCACCCGCGCCAGCGTCGCTCCCGCCACCCGCTTCCGGTTGCGGGTCACGGGCCTGCGTGGCACCGCAGTCTTCAGCCCGCAGGGCGGCGCGCTGCCCTCGGGCGGCAGCATCGCGGCCGACGGCACGTACGTGGCTGGCCCCAACTCGGGCACCACCGACATCCTCCTGGTGCGTGACTCGCTCACCGGCGACCAGGCCGCGGTGGTGGTCAACGTCTCCACCGGGGCTAACTTCAGGCCCAGCTCGAAGCGGCTCGCGTTGCCCAGCGGCACCTTCATTCCTCTGCAGACGCTGGATGGCACCGGCGTGGTGCAGTGGAGCATCGTCAGCGGCGGGGGCACCATCGAGCAGCGCCTGGGCGCCACCGTCTACGTGGCCGCTGCCTCGAGCACCGGCGGCACGACCATTCAACTGCGCGCGCACGACGAGCTGCTCAACATCGACACCGCTGTTTCGGTGCGCGTGCTGACTGAACTCACCCGCCCCGGCCTGGTCGCGCAGGGGCGGCGCGCTGACGTGGCGACGCTGGTGGCGGGCGACTTCGACGGTGACGGCATCGACGACATCGCGCTCGGCGTGCCTGAGAGCGATCTCACCCGGCCGCAAGGCGGCGCGGTGTTCATCTTCAAGGGCACGGCGACGGGGCTGCCCGATGCGCCCACGTGGGTCATCGCGGGCCAGTCAGACACGGCGCAGTTCGGGTCGGTGATGGTCGCGGGCGATCTCGACGGGGATGGCCGGGCGGATCTGGCGATCTCGGCACCGGGCGACGACGTGACCGTGGCCGACTCGGGCGCCGTCTATCTGTACGGCATCGGCCCCGCTGGACCACGCCAGTTGCGGCCTGCGCTGACGGGCCTGGGTCGCGGCAACTTCGGCGCGGCGCTGGCCATCGGCGACGTGGATGCAGATGGCGACGCAGATTTGATCGTCGGCTCGCCGGGCGCCGACATCGCGCCGGGTGGTGCGTTCAGTGCGCGCGGGGTCATCGATATCTTCCTGCTGCAGAAAGACGAGCCCATCCCCGACCTGGGGAGCATTCGTCTGAGCGGCTATGACCTCGACGCCGACGGTGGCACGCGCCGCTTCTCGAACCTGCGCGCCGGCCGCGCGTTGCTGGCGAAGGATCTCAACGGCGACAGCCTGGTCGACCTGGCCATCTTGAGCTCGGTGAACAACTCGACGCAGGCCGACGGTGGCAACCTCGCGCGCAACATCATCGCAGCGCAGGTGCATCTGGGCCGCAGTGGCGGGCCGCGGCGCTTCGAAGACACGCCCGATCTCTACGTGTTGCCGGCGAACACCGGTGACGCTGACGAAGGCACCTGGCGGCTGGGGTTCCTTCCCGGTGTGGTGGGCAGCCGGCCTCCCCTGTTGATCGCGGCCGCTGACCGGGCCGACTCGCCTGATCTGCGCCCAGGTGATGCGGGCGTTCAGAGTGGTGGCAACTCGGGTGGTGCGCTGTTGTTCGATCTCTCGGCAGCCACACCTTCGCTGCAGACGCCCAAGCAGGTCGGCCGGCTCGCTGCGTGGTCGCAGGTGTACGGCAGCCAGGGGGGCATTCAGGCAGGCCGCAGCTTCGCCACCATCGACGCAGACGGGGACGGCACGCAGGAGCTGGTGCTGGGCGCGCCCTACGCAGCCAAGGTGGTCGGCGGCGCGACCCTCATCAACGTGGGCCGGCTGGAGTTCTTCTCACTCAGCCGGTTGCGCGCGGGCTCGGTGGCCAATCGGCCCGACTTCTTTCAGAACGGCCTCAATCGCACCGACGTGCTGGGCACCGCGGTCGAGGGGTGGAACGGCCGGGTGGTGGCGTTCAACGGC
>JAYTAT010000970.1:0-6621 GCA_043737315.1 Archangium sp. | reverse complement strand
AGCGGAACCTCGGCGTGGCCCAGGAGCAGACCCGCCTCGAGGAAGAACGTTTCTCGGCGGGTGCAGGTTCGACCCTCGAAGTACGCAACGCGCAGATCAAATACACGCAGGCACAGCTGTCGGTGTTGCAGGGCAGGGCGGATGTCGCCACGGCCCGGGCAGCGCTGGAGCGGGCGGTAGGGGGCACTCCATGACGTGGTGGAAGGGTTTGATCGCGGCGCTCATCATCGCTGCTGTAGGCGGCATCACGTTTGCGGGTCTTCGCGAAAAGCCGCCTCCGGCGACAGAGGTGCAGTTCGGCACGGTGAAGAAGGGCCCCATCACGCGCACGGTGACGGGCGCGGGAAAGGTCGAGGCGGCCACCACGGTGAAGATCAGCTCGAACCTCTCGGGCGATCTGATGGAGCTGCCGGTGAAGGTCGGTGACGCCGTCAAGAAGGGCCAGGTGCTGGCGAAGTTGGACAAGCGCCGCGTCGAGGCCAGCGTGCGGCAGGCTTCGGCTTCGTGGTCTGCCGCGAAGTCAGAGATGGCGACCGTGCAGGTCGAGATCGATCGCCTCACCCAGGAGCTGGGCCGCGTCAAAGGCCTCGTGGAAAAGGGCCTCGCCTCGAAGGCCGAGCAAGAGCGGGCGATGTCGGATCTCGCGTCGGCCAGGTCACGGCTCGCCTCGCAGGCCGATCGCGCCGCGCAGGCCGCAGCCGTGATGGAAGAGGCGGCCAACAACCTCTCGCGCACCACGCTGTTCTCGCCCATCGACGGCAACGTCATCGAAGTGACCCGCGAGGTCGGTGAGCGGGTGCGAGGCTCTGACTTCAACGAAGACGTGGTGATGACCCTGGCTGCGCTTCACGCGATGGAAGTGAAGATCGAGGTCGGTGAGCACGAGGTGGTGCACCTGGTCATCGGGCAGAAGTCAGACATCAAGATCGATGCGTTCGATGGCCAGACCTTCGAGGGCACCGTGGTTGAGATCGCGCAGAAGGCGCTCATCCGCAACCCGGGCACCGAGCAGGAGACCACCAGCTTCCCCGTCACCGTCGCGCTGGTGGCCAAGCCCGATCGGGTGCTGCCGGGCATGAGCGCCGAGGTGAAGGTGACCGCCGATCAGCGTGAGTCCGCGTTGACCGTTCCGGTGCAGGCCGTGACCGTGCGCCCCGAACGTTCGTTGGCCGACACCGCCACCAACATCGAAGGCAACAAGCTGACGGCGCCCAAGAAGGGCGAGACCTTCGCCAAGGTGGTCTTCGTCGTCGACGTCGAGAAGAAGGTGCACGCGCGCCGGGTGAAGACGGGCATCTCGTCTGACACCGACATCGAGATCCTCGAGGGCCTGGTGGAAGGCGACGAGATCATCGAAGGCCCCTACCGCACGCTGGCCAAAGACCTGAAAGACGGCGACCTCGTGGAAGACCAGAAGGCGGGCGGCGGCAAGGGCCCGGGCGGTCGCGGCGGGAAGCGCGGGTGAGCCATGCTCATTGAGCTTCGCGACATTCACCGCGAGTACACCGTCGGCGGTGAGCTGGTGCGCGCGCTCGCGGGCGTGAGCATCGGCATCGAGCGCGGTGAGTGGGTGGCCATCATCGGCCAGTCGGGCTCGGGCAAGTCGACCTTGATGAACGTGGTCGGGTGCCTCGATACGCCCACGCGAGGCAGCTACATGCTCAACGGCAAAGACGTCTCCCGTATGGATGACGACGAGCTGGCCGGCATTCGCAACGCAGAGATAGGCTTCATCTTTCAGAACTTTCAGCTGCTCCCGCGTGAGACGGCGCTGGCGAACGTCGAGCTGCCGCTGGTGTATCGCGGCGTGCCTGCCAAAGAGCGTCGCGCGAAGGCGGTCGAGGCGCTGCAGAAGGTGAAGCTCGAGGCGCGCATGCACCACAAACCCACTGAGCTTTCAGGTGGTCAAAGACAGCGCGTGGCCATCGCGCGTGCGCTGGCGGGCACCCCGTCGTTGCTGCTGGCCGACGAGCCGACGGGCAACCTCGACTCGACGACGGGCGAAGAGATCGTCAAGTTGTTCGAAGAGCTGCACCGCGCAGGTCACACCATCGTGCTGGTGACGCACGAGCCCAGGCTGGCGGCGCGGTGCCCACGGGCGATCCGCTTGAGTGACGGCAAGGTGATAGGTGACGGGCCCGGCGCGAAGATCGCGTACCTCGACGTCGCGGGGCCTGCGCCGATCGTCGCGGGGCACCCATGAGCCTGCGCATCGACCTCGTCGAAGGCATGCGCATCGCGGTGAACTCGCTTGCGAACCACCGGCTGCGCACGCTGCTGACCACGGTGGGCGTGGGCATCGGGGTGGCCACGCTTTTGGCGATCCTGGGCATCGTGCAGGGCATGGACACCAGCTTTCAGGCGCAGCTGGCGAGCCTGGGCAGCTCGTCGGTCTACGTCAGCAAGCAGCCCTGGGTGCAGATGGGCAACTGGTGGGAGTTCCGCAACCGCAAGAACCTGACCCTCGAGCACATGGAAGCGGTGAAGGCGCAGTGCACCCTGTGCGCCGCCGTCGTGCCCATTCTCGATGACAACGACGACGTGGAGTTCATGGGCCGCTCGCTCAACTTCGTGTCGATCACCGGCTCGACCGCCGAGTGGCTCACCGTCAGCGGCTTCGAGATCACCAACGGCCGCTTCATCACCGACGCCGACAACGAGAGCCGCCGGCTGGTCGCGGTGATCGGCACCGACATCGCCGACACCTTCTTTCCCAACGGCATCGACCCCATCGGCTCGACCATTCGGGTGGCGGGCAAACCCTTCACCGTGATCGGCGTGCTGTCGCGCAAGGGGAAGATCCTCGATCAAAGCCAGGACCTGTCGGTGGTCATTCCGTTCAACAGCTTCAAGGCCTTCTTCCGCGGGCGGCGCTCGATCGACATCGGCATTCAGGTGAAGGACCCCGAGACGCTGGATCAAAGCGAGGATCAGCTGGTCGGCATCTTGCGCCGCATTCGCGAGACGCCCCCTGAGAAGCCCGACGACTTCGCGATCAACAAGCCCGATCAGCTCGCGTCGACCTACGAGCAGCTCACCGGCGCGCTCTACGGCGTGGCGCTGGGCATCGGCTTCATCACGCTGCTGGTCGGCGGCATCGGCATCATGAACATCATGCTGGTCTCCGTGCGCGAGCGCACCCGCGAGATCGGCATTCGCCGCGCGCTGGGCGCCACCAAACGCACCATCATCACGCAGTTCGTGCTCGAGGCGACGCTGGTCTCGGCGGTCGGCGGCGCGATCGGCACGGTGGTGGGGCTGGGGGGGGCAAAGATCGTCAGCTTGATCACGCCGCTGGCCGCCACCGTGAAGCCGGGCACCGTCTTCTTCGGCGTGGGCTTCGCGGCATTGGTCGGCCTCGTGTTCGGCATCTGGCCGGCGGCGCGCGCAGCCAACCTGGATCCCGTCGAAGCGTTGAGAGACGAATGATTCGCGCCTTCTTCGACAACCTCGCGCTCGCCTTCGGCACCTTCGTGGCGCACCCGCTGCGCACCATGCTCACCCTGCTGGGCATCGTGATCGGCGTGAGCACCGTGATGACCATGATGGCCCTGCTCGAGGGTCTGCGGGTCAAGGTGAACAAAGACTTCAGCCAGCTCGGCGCGAACGTCTTTCGCGTCGACAAGTGGCCGCAGGGTTTCCGTTTTGGTGGCGGCGGGGTCGACTGGAACCGCATCAGCAAGCGGCCCATTCTCACCGTGGCCGACAAACGCGCGCTGGCCGATCAATGCCCCTCGGTGCTGCGCACGTCTGCGACCTCGTGGCAGCCCGGTCAGAAGGTGCGCACGGCGATGTCCGAGACGCAGCCCAGCGTCTTCATCATCGGCGCCACCGTCGAGTACCCAGAGACCTCGGGCATCACCATCGCGACGGGCCGCACCTTCAACGACACCGAAGAGGTCGATGGCCGCCGCGTGGCGGTGCTCGGGCCTGACGTGGCCGACAAGCTGTTCCCCTCGATCGATCCCCTCGGGCAGGAAGTGCGGCTCAAGGGCCGGCCCTACACGGTGATAGGTGTGATGGAGCGGCGCGGTAAATTGATGGGCATGTTCAACCTGGACAACCAGGTGATGATCCCGATGACCACGTTCCTGGGAGCGTACGGAAAGCGCCGCAACGTGTCGCTCAACATCGAGGCGATCGACAAGGACAGCACCGACAAGGCGATGGAAGAGGTCACGCGGGTGATGCGTCAGCGGCGTGAAGTGGCGCCGATGGAAGACAACAACTTCGAGATCTCCACCAACGAGTCGATGGCCAAGTCGCTCAACGATCTGTCGAACGTGGTGACCGCCGCGACCTTCGGGGTCTGCATCTTGTCGTTGATCGTCGGAGGCATCGGCATTCTCAACATCATGCTGGTGTCGGTGACGGAACGAACCCGCGAGATCGGCATTCGTAAGGCGCTCGGCGCGCGCAGGAATCGCATCCTCATGCAGTTCGCGACCGAAGCGATGGTGCTCTCGCTGGTCGGCGGCATCATCGGCATCGGCATCGGGTTTGGCCTCGCCTTCCTCGGAAGGTGGACCTTCGGGCTCTACACCTCGGTGCCGGTCTGGTCGGTGGTCATCTCGTTGGCGATGTCGAGCGGGGTGGGGCTGGTGTTCGGCATCTACCCGGCGGCCCGCGCGGCGAAGCTGGATCCCATCGAGGCGATGCGCTCCGAGTAGGGGGCCCTTGCGCTCAGGGGCGGATCCGGGCGAGACGACGGCTCCGGCCACCGCTCGAGGACTCACTTGAAAACCTTCCGCTTTCTCCTGCTCGCCGTCGTCCCGGTTTTTGCCCTCACGGGCTGCTCCTCCAAGCCGCCTGCCTGTGACGCCACGACCTGTGGTGCCGGGTGTTGCGACGCCAGCGGGCAGTGTCAGCTCGGTGTTTCGGGTGATGCGTGCGGCATCGCGGGCCAGCTCTGTACGCAGTGTTTCCCGGGGCAGCTCTGCAGCCAGGGGCTCTGTCGCACCTCAGCTCAAGGTGGCGGGAGCGGCGGTACGGGCGGCGGCACGGGCGGTGGCACCACGGGGCCGCTCATGTGCGGGGCCGGCAAGACGGCCTGCTCGGGTTCGTGCGTCGACACGCGTACCGACGCCCGCAATTGCGGCAACTGCGGCACGCTTTGCAACTCGAACCAGTTCTGCACCAGCGGCGCGTGCGCGTTGCTGCCGGCCAACTGCGCGGGTGGCTGCCCCTCGGGGTTTTTCTGCACCACGGGCAACGAGTGCAAGCCCGGCTGCACGGGCAACGCCGACTGTCCTCAGCCTGGGTCCTGCGACACGCGCCTCAACGTGTGCAGCTGTGTGGTCGGCTTCCACTCCTGCGGTCAGACCTGCGAGGCCGACAACAACACCGGCGCCTGCGGCCCCTCGTGCGCGAGCTGCGAGGGCATCGCCAACGCGGTGGCCGCCTGTACCGGCAATCGCTGTGACTTCACCTGCAACCCCGGGAGCCACCGTTGCGGCAGCGAGTGCAAGAGCGACAACGACATCGCGACCTGCGGCACCAGCTGCTCGCCGTGCACTCCGCCGCCGAACTCGGTGGCGTTCTGCGGCAACGGCGCATGTGACTTCGCCTGCAACTCGGGCTTCCACCGCTGCGGCAATGCGTGCGTTTCGAACACCTCGGTCGACTCCTGCGGCGCCAGCTCGTGCACGTCGTGTACGGCGCCCGCTAACGGTACGGCCACCTGCAATGGGTTTGCGTGCGACTTCACCTGCAACTCGGGCTTTCACCGCTGCGGCAATGCGTGCGTTTCGAACGCCTCGACCAATTCGTGCGGCTCGGCTTGTTCTGCGTGCACGCCGCCTGCGAACTCGACGGCCAGCTGTGACGGCGTGTCGTGCGGCTTCACCTGCAACACCGGCGCGCACGGCTGCAACGGTGCCTGTGTCTCGAACCTCTCGGTGAGCTCGTGCGGCGCGAGCTCGTGCACGCCCTGCACACCGCCCGTCAACGGCAACGCTACCTGCAACGGCGTCAGCTGCGACTTCACCTGCAACACCGGCACGCATCGGTGCAGCGCCACCTGCGCCACCAACACCGACGTCAACTCGTGCGGCAGCAGCTGCACCCCGTGCCCCAATGGGCCGGCCAACTCGGTGCGCACCTGCAACGGCGCGACGTGCGGCTGGCAGTGCGGCACCGGCTTTCATGATTGCGGCGGTACGTGCGTCTCGAACAGCAGCGTGACCCAGTGCGGCGCCGCGTGCACCCTGTGCCCCGCGGTCGCCAACGCAGTGCCCCAGTGCCTCAGCAGCGCGTGCGACTTCGCCTGCAACGTGGGCTTCCACAAATGCGGGAGCGCCTGCGTGGCGAACAACGACGTCGACGCCTGCGGCAGCTCGTGCAGCCCGTGCCCGAACGGCCCGGCCAACTCGACGCGCACCTGCAACGGCACCAGCTGCGGCTTCAGCTGCGGCGGTGGCTTCAACGCGTGCGGTAGCGAGTGTGTGCCGCCTGACTTTGCGAGCGCCTGCGGTTCGGCCTGCTCGGCGTGCACGGCGACGGGCACCTTCGATCGCCCGATCTGCTCTGGCGGCGCGTGTGGCACGGCGTGCATCACCAGCTGCAACTCGGCCTGCGTCGACGTGACGCGCGATCCCGCCAACTGCGGCGCCTGCAATCAGG
>JAYTAT010000969.1:0-2664 GCA_043737315.1 Archangium sp. | reverse complement strand
TTCGCGCGCGGTCGTGGGCAGCTCGCCAGGCCGCACCGCTGCGCCCATCAGCAGCGCTGGGCTTTTGTCGGTCAAGGCGTGCCTGCGCCAACTGGCATACAGGCCACCCTGTCGATCAGGGCCAAGCTGCGCCTGGCCGTCATCGAACCACGCAGCGCAAAATTGGCTGACGTTGTTTGCAACGAACCCTCGCCACGAGACCTCGTGAACCAGGTCTCGTTCTGTATCGACCACGTCGACCACCCGTGCGCGCGTCGAAGGCGCTGGTTCGTCTCGTTCGAGCAGCGCCTTGAGCTCACCCAGGGTGAGCACCGAATCGTTCGCCTCGAGCGCTCCCTTCAGGTGCGCGTCACCCAGCCGGCCCTCGCGATACGCCTGCCTGAACCAGGCCCGTGGCATGAGCAACTGCGCACCCGACAGGGCCCTCAGCTTTCCGGCGACCTCGGGAAGCGGTGATGCCACCAAGCCCCAGAAGGGATTGACCGCGATGAAACGATCGAGTGGCCAGGTCGGTGCGATCCGCGCGCAGGCCCCCTGAATGGCTTCGTCGAGCTTCGGTGAAGGGGGCGCCAGAGCGTCGCAGACTGTCGGCGTGTTCACGTGTGAGCCTCGAGCGTCTCAGGGGTGTGGAGGGGTCGGGGGTGCGTCGACGGGCGCTGGAGTCGCGGCGGCCAGATACGAAACGTGACGCGGGTGAATCGTTCGTCGAGGTAGAGCCCGGCGAAGAGCCAGGGATAGGAGGCGCGGGCCAGCCGCCCTGCTGGAAACAGCTGCATCGTGGCTTTCGTGACGAAGAGTCCGACGAAGCCAGCGCAGACGAGCCCCCAGGCGAACGTATTCGAGGCCGCGAGCGGAACCGGCATCAGCTGCGCGGCCGTGGCATGCCAGCCGATGAAGAGAAGAACGACCCCGATGATTCGCGCTGCGACCGCCGCCACCGCTCGACCAGATGCGCGGACGAGCAGCGGCACCATCGCCAAAGCCACCAGGAGCGTCAGCACCGGACCGGAGAAGTCGTCGAGCCCCGAAGCCGCGAAGGGGGTCTGGCGAAAGGCCGCAAAGCCGATGGCGGCGATCCCCAGTGTGCCGAAGACGACCCCTGCGAAGCGAGCCGGTGAGGGCGACGCCGGGCGCAAGGTCAAGGACTGCAAAAGCCAGCTGTGGACGGCCGTCCCGGAGCTCAGGAAGGCGTGGGCCTTGTAGAGCGAGTGCGCCACCAGATGAAGCAGCGCGAGGTGCCACAGGCCGAGGCCACACTGCACGAGCATGAAGCCCATCTGAGCAATGGTGGACCACGCGAGCGCGACCTTCACGCTGACCCGCGTCGTCATGACGAGGGCCGCGATGATTGTCGAAGAGAGGCCGATGACGACCAGGAGCAGCTGCGCGGGCCCCGCATGCGCCATCAAGGGTGAGAGCCGGATCAGCACGAAGCCGCCGATGTTCACGACGCCTGCGTGCAACAGCGCAGAGACCGGGGTGGGCGCTTCCATGACCTGCGTCAACCAGCCGTGAAAAGGAAGCTGCGCAGACTTGAGCGCCACGGCCATGACCAGGAGCACCGCAGCGACGTGCATCGAGGGTGAGAGCTCGGGGTGCGCGCTGGCCCAGGCGGCGATGTGGTCGAACTCGAGGCTGCCGGCGTTTCGGTAGATGAGACCCAGGCAGGCCAGGAGAAAGGCGTCAGCGAGCCGGCTGACCAGAAACTTCTTGTGAGCTGCGACCAGCGCCGCCGTGCGGTCGCCGAAGAAGGTCAGCAACTGGTGCAGCACGAGGCTCGTCGCGGTCCACCCGAGGGCCACGACCGCCAGGTTGTTCGCGATGACCAGCGTCGTGACCGCGCTGAGGGTCAGCAGCAGCCAGCGCAGATACCTGCCCAGGCCCGGATCACCATGAAGGTACGTTCGCGAGTAGCGCACCACGATCGCCCCCAGGGCGGTGACGAGGATCAGCATCACGCAGGTGACCGCGTCGATGCGGACCCCCAGACCGGCCCCTCCCGCGGCCCCTCGCGAGAGGCCAGTCGAGAGCGTGAACAGCAGCGCGCCCCCCAGGGCCCCGCCACTGGCAAGGCCAGCCCTCAGGGGGGCGAACACCGCCATGAGCGCGAACAGCAGGGGAATCGCCCATGCGGTGACGGGGGCGACGGAAGACCAGTGCTCGAGCGTGCTCATGAGCGCGCGTGTAGCGGCCGCGCGTGGTTCTTTAAAAACACATAAAGTCGCTCATCTCGTTCTGTATTACAGAACTGACATGAACGTCGAGCAGGTCAACTTCCACCACCTTCGGTATTTCTGGGCCGTCGCCAAGGAGGGCAACCTGACGCGAACGGCGGCACGCCTGCGGGTCGCGCAATCGGCGCTGTCCTCGCAGATTCGGCAGCTCGAGGCGCAGCTGGGCACTGCCTTGTTCTTCAGAGAGGGCCGACGGCTCGTGCTCACCGAAGCCGGGAAGATCGTGCTCGCCTCTGCGGAAGAGATCTTCGCGGCAGGCAGTCAGCTGGTCTCGACGCTCGAGCGTGGCCGGCAGCACGAGCAGGTGTTGCGAATCGGCGCCGTCGCCACGCTGTCACGAAATTTTCAGGAGTCGTTCGTCAGGCCGCTGCTCAAGCGACCCAACGTGCGCCTGTACCTCGAGTCGGGAGTGTTCGCAGAGCTGGTGCTC
>JAYTAT010000968.1:0-2667 GCA_043737315.1 Archangium sp. | reverse complement strand
TCGAGCACCGAGGTCACGATGCGGTGCGACTCGATGCTGGCGGGCATGTCTTTGGGATCGTGAAAGAGCGTGAAGATGGTTGCTGAAGGGAAGAGCTCGGCCATCGCCTCGAGCACCTTTTCTCCGCCGCGCCAGGTGATGAGCCAATCGTGCACGAGCGCCACGCGGGCGTTCCGCAATTCACCGGGCATTTCGACGGGCGGTCCCACTTTCCAGACGCGCCTAGCACGCCAGTCCTGTGTACGCTGCGTTCCGTGATTCGGGTCGCTCCGTGGTGAAGGTTCTCATCGACCTGCGGATGGTGCGCGGTCACCTGCATGGCATTGCCCGTTACGCGCTCGAGCTCGCGCGCCGGTTGCCCGCGCTGGAGCCCGGCTGGCAGTTCGTGGGTCTGACGGCCCCGGCGGGAGTCCCAGACGATCTCGGTGAGCTGGCGCCGCGCATCCCCCTGGTCAAGGCGGGCGGCGACTTCCTCTCGGTCTTCGAGCAGGCAAGCCTGCTGACCGATCTGCTCCGGCAACGGCCCAGCCTGTTTCACGCCACGAGCTTCTCGGTGCCCTCGTTGTGGCCTGGAAAGCTGGTCGCCACGCTCCACGACGCGAACCACCTGGCGCTTGCCGAGAGCGCGTCGTTCTCGCGCACGGCGTACTACCGGCTGGTGGTCGGCCCCCGCGCGTCGCGGGCCCAGGCGTTGATCACCGTCTCCGAGTTCAGCCGCCGCGAGCTCTCCGCGCACCTGGGGTTTCCCCCCGAACGTTTCCAGGTGATCGGCAACGGAGTCGACCCGTCCTTCCGCCCTGCCCTCACGCAAGACCTCGAAGACTTCCGCACCCGGCGTGGCCTGCCGCCGCGGTACTTCGCGGTGATCGGCAACATCAAGCCGTACAAGAACCTGAGCGTGCTGCTGCCCATCGCCGACGGTCTGCCGGCGCCGCTCGTTCTCCTCGCTGGGAGGGGCGCACGCCGCGCGGTTGGTTTCGGCGACAAGGTCATCGAGCTCTCACCGCTGTCTGACGAAGAGCTGGTTCGTTTCTATGCAGGCGCGGTCGCCGTGCTGGTTCCGTCCCGCTACGAGGGCTTTGGTCTGCCTGCGCTCGAGGCGATGGCCTGCGGCGCGCCGGTGATCGTCTCGTCTTCCGGCTCGCACCCCGAGGTCGTCGGAGGCGCCGGCATTCTGGTGGCGCCCGACAACCCGCTCGCCTGGCGGGAAGCCTGCCTGCGCGTGTTCAGAGACGAAGCGCTGCGCCGTGAACTTTCCGCCGCGGGAATTGAACGGGCCTCCCGGGCGTCGTGGGACGATTGCGCGCGCCAGACCATGCAGGTGTATCGACGGGCGCTGGGGCTGCCGTGAGCTGGTTGCGGGCGAACGCCCCCCTCGTCATCATCGCGTTCTGTTTCGCGCTGCGAATCGCGCTCGCGCTCGGCACCGACACCTACCCCGACGAGGCCTACTACTGGACGTGGTCTGAGCACTTTCAGCTCGCGTACTTCGATCACCCCGCGTTGATCGCCTGGAGCATCGCGCTGCTCGGCATCCGCTTCGGTGCGTTGCTCTGGGGGGCGGTCGCGCTGGCCGGCGTGCACAAGCTCACGCAGACCGTGGGTGGCACGCGCGAACAGGCGTGGTGGGCGACGGCGCTCTTCGCCAGCACGCCCGCGTCGGCGCTGCTTGGTACGCTCAGCACGCCTGACGCACCCCTGCTCGCCTTCTGGGCCTGGGCCCTGGTGGCGATCATCGGCAAACGGCCCGTGCTCACCGGCGTGTTGTGGGGCCTTGCGATGCTCTCGAAGTACAACGGCATCCTGCTGGGGCTCCCGGTGCTGGTGGTCTTCTTCCGCCGGCCGCTGCACCTGGTGATCGCCACGGCGATCGCGCTGGTGGTGACCTCGCCGACGATCATCTGGAACGCCACCAACGACTGGGAGGGCTTTCGTTTTCAGATCTGGCACGGCCTGACCTACGGCGGCGGCGGGTTTCCCACCTTCCTCGAGTTTCTCGGCGGCCAGCTGCTCATGGGCGGCCCGGTGCTGGTGCTGCTGACGATCTGGTGGCTCAGCCGCGAACGCGCTTCAGCCGTGCTCAAGGTCGCCACCCTGCTGCCCATCGTCTTCTTCGGGTACGCCTCGTGGAAGGCGCGCGGCGAAGCGAACTGGACTGCCGCGGCCTGGATCTCCGCCAGCGTCGGGCTCGCGATGACGGGCTTCGAGAAGTGGAAACGTGCAGCGATCGGGCTCAACCTCGCGGTCATCGCGGTGGGCACGATGGTGCTGCTCATCGCACCCCGCGCGTTGTGGAACGTGCCCGCGGTGCAGAAGCTTCACGGCTGGGCCTGGCTCGAGCGCGTCAAAGGTGAAGGGCTGACGGTGTTCACCAACCGCTACCAACTCAGCGCGCAGGCCTCTTTCTACGCGGGCGTTCCGGCGGGCACCGTGGGCGGCCGGCGCAGTCAGTACGATCTGTGGCCTCAACCCGACCTCGCCGTCGGTAGTGACGCCTTGTGGATCGACGAACGCGAAGGCCCACCCGCTGAGCTGCTGGTTCGTTACGAGCGGGTGACCCAGCTCGATTGGCCGCTCGATGAACGGCAGGCCACGCTGCACCCGTTCAAGGTCTTCAAGCTCTGGAAGAAGAAGTGAAGCGGGCAAGCACGCTTCATGGCGAACCCG
>JAYTAT010000967.1:0-2668 GCA_043737315.1 Archangium sp. | reverse complement strand
CCAGGTACACCCAGTACGACGACTCGACCAGGAAGCGCAGCCACGGTCGCTCTGCCGGCTGCACCCGAAAGGCGAGCCCGAAGGCGCCCAGGGTCATCAACCACGGCACGATGCCGGCGAGCACCACGCCGGTGGTCTCCCACTGAAGGGGGCCGCTGAAGATGAACAGCCCAAGCCCCAGGCCAACGAGAAGAAAGAGGGGGGCCTGCCGACGCAGCGGCTCGAGCGCTTCACGCGCAGGCCACAGCCACCAACCCGCCGCGTAGAACAACCCGAAGTGAAACACCTCGAAGGGCATCGGCCACAACGCGAGGTCGGGGCGCAGAGCAGGGTGAAGCCACAACCCCACGCAGGTGGGCACGGCCAGCACCAGCGTGAACGCAGGAAAACGGATCGCACTGCGCATCCACCGGGCGGGCGCGCCTGAACCCGGTGCGGCCCACGCGATGAGACAGAAGGTGAACAGATAGACCAGGAACCACAGATGCCGCGGGAGCAGCAGCACGCCCGTGCCGTCTTGAAACTGCGGCGACATCAGCCCTGACGACTGGCTCCATCTTCGCAGCACCACGTCGAGCGCCAGCACGCAGGGCAAAGCGACCAGAAAGGGCAGCACCACTCTTCGACCGCGATCGTTCAGAAACCCGCTGGGCCCTCGCCGCTCGAACACGAGGTGCGAGAAGAAACCCGACAACGCGAAGAACGCTTGCATGCGGAAGGAGTGCAGGAAACCCGTCACCATCGGCAACCACCCGACGGGCGACGTGTCGGCCACGAAGTACCAGGGCCCCACGCCCGGCAACCATGAGTAGGTGGCGTGGTAGGCGAGGCCGAGCAACATGGCACCCGCGCGAAAGGCATCGAGGCCGTCGTAACGCGGCCCTGGCTTCATCGAACTGAACTCAGGTCGGCGTGGCGACCGCGCGCAGCATGTCGAGCGACTCGAGCGCCTTGCCGGCGCCCATCACGACAGACGAGAGCGGATCTTCGGCGAGGAACACCGGCAGGCCGGTCTCTTCACGAAGCAGCGTGTCGAGGTTCTTGAGCAGCGCGCCACCACCGGCGAGTACGATGCCGCGATCGGCGATGTCACCTGCCAGCTCGGGCGGCGTGCGCTCGAGCGTCATCTTCACCGCTTCGACGATGCCGTTGATGGGCTCGGAGAGCGCGTCGCGAATCTCGTCGCTGGTCACCGAGAGCGTGCGGGGAACACCGGCCACCAGGTCGCGGCCCTTGATCTCCATGGTCATCGCGACTTCGGTTGGGTAGGCGGTGCCGATGCCCATCTTGATGAGCTCTGCCGTGCGCTCACCGATGAGCAGGTTGTACTTGCGCTTCACGTATTGAATGATCGCTTCATCGAGCTTGTCGCCGCCGATGCGCACCGACTTGCTGTAGACGATGCCCGACAACGAAATGACCGCCACGTCGGTGGTGCCGCCGCCGATGTCGACGATCATGTTGCCCGACGGCTCCGTCACCGGCAGCCCGGCGCCGATGGCCGCGGCCATGGGTTGCTCGATGAGATGCACTTCGCGTGCGCCGGCGTTCTCTGCGGCTTCGCGCACCGCGCGCCGCTCGACTTCGGTGATCCCCGAGGGGATGCCGATGACGATGCGCGGCTTGACGTTGAACTTGCGCTGGTGGGCTTGCTGAATGAAGTACTTCAGCATCGCCGCGGTGATCTCGAAGTCGGCGATGACGCCGTCTTTCATGGGGCGGATGGCGACGATGTTACCGGGCGTGCGGCCCAGCATTTCTTTCGCTTCCTTGCCGACGGCGAGCACTTTTTTCCCACCGCGCGCATCTTGCTGAACGGCGACGACAGAGGGCTCGTTCGAGACGATGCCCATGCCGCGTACGTAGATGAGCGTGTTGGCCGTGCCGAGATCGATCGCGAGATCTCGAGAGAACAACGTGTGCAACCAGTCGAACATTGGCGTTTGCCCCGGGACGGCGGAGTGCGGTGCAGAATTTTGCAGATACCGCAGTCATGCAGAGTACTGACTTGCGAAGGTCACGCCAAGGGGAAGGTAGAAGGAAATCAGGATCTTGGCCGTTTCGCGATGCGTTACAGGCGCGGCTGATCGGAGTCATCCCCCGATGGAGTCGATTTGCCGCCCTTTCCAGCGATGCCTCAGCCCCCAATACGGGGGTGACGATCAGCAAAGAGAAACTGTGTGAACGGCCCGGGCAGGTACATTCGGCCGCCCATGAGCACCGATGAACCGGACAACCAGGACGACCCTGGCCTCGCAGAGATCGACCCCATCGAAGACGCCTGGCTCCTTCAAGAGCCCGACCAGGTCGAGAAGCTCGCCCGGGAGCGGCTGGCCACCAACGCCGACGACTCGGCCAGTCAAGCGTGGCTGGGGCTGGCGCTGTGCATCACCAACCGGCTCCCGGCAGGGCAGGCGGCCCTGAAGAAGGCGTTCGAGCTCATTCGCGCCAGGCTCGCGGTGCAGACCGACGAAGAAGAGAAACACATGCTCACCTGGGAACTCCACGGCATCGCCAACCGCCTGGTCGACACGCTCGCGGAGAACCCGACCCTGGGCATCGCCTCGGCGCAGTTCGTGGTCGACGCGCTCAAGTTCGAGCACGCGCCCAGCCTGCGCATGATCTCGGAAGACGTGGCCACCCGCGAAGGCGACCCGGTGAAAGCGGC
>JAYTAT010000966.1:0-6646 GCA_043737315.1 Archangium sp. | reverse complement strand
GGGATCGAACGCGCGCAGCTGATCCACCACGTCGGGATCCATCACGGCTTCAGGGCCGCGGGTGAGGCGGTTGGTGGAAAGAAACGCCTCCGCTGCGTCAGGCGGCAGCTGCACCAGCACCTCGAAGAAGTCGTCTTGAAAGCCCATCGAGCGGCTCTGGTAGCGCAGCGGCTTGACCTTCAGCCGCACCCCGAACACCGCCGGCAGTTCCCGCTCGGGCAACGCGTCTTCGCTCCACTCGCTGCTGCCACCCAAATCGTCCACCGCGCGCACCAGGAAGAACGAGATCACGCTCGTACCCAGGCACCCGAAGCCGAACAGGCCCAGCAACACCAGGAGCACCGTGCGGGTCGACTTGCTCACCCGAGGCAGACTGCCATGCTGATCAGTTGTTGCAACAGAATGGCAGAAGCGTTTGACACTGACCTGCACCCTCACTAGACACGCCTCCGTGCTCACCCTGCCCCTCCAGCCCCGCGCGATGGTCTCTGCGCTGCTGCTGGTGCTCCAGGTGTTGGGCCTGGGTCACGTCGCGCTGGCCCGCCACACCCTGAGCGAAAACGGCTCGGTGGTCGACGTGGCGCCACTGACCGCCGAGACGCACGAGGGTGACGAAGGTCATCTGTGCGCAAGCGCAGAGGCCATTCACGCTGACGCGCCCGATGACTGCCTGGTGGTCGCCGGCTTTTCCGCGCCCTCGCTGCTCGTCTCAGCCGTTTCTCTGGGCCGCTCGACCGACCCGCTCGAGAGCGGCATCAGAACCACGCAGCTCGTCGCCGTGCAGCTCGACGCGTTGAGCCGCGCTCCCAAAGCCTCTCCGCCTCAGGGTTGATCAGCCCGCAGTGTATTCGTTGCTGATCCTCTGTTCTCGCTGAGAGTTCTTCATGTCGCTTTTTCGGACCCGCGCCCTCACGACCCGGGGGTGCAGCCTCATGGTGATGATGGTCGCGTGCACCGTGCACGCCGCCGACCTTGCGGGTGACGTCGCGCCGCCTGAGGTAGTCAGCCGTGTCGAAGCGGCCTTGCCGGTGGATGCACCACCGCCGACGCAAGATCACGTGCTGCTCGAGTTCACCGTGAGCGCCGAAGGCGTGCCGTCCGACATCCTGGTGGTCGAGTCTGCAGGCCCGAAGTGGGACCACGCCTCGAGCGACGCGCTCTCGAAGTGGCGCTTCAAGCCTGCAACGCACGAAGGCGTGCCCGTGGCGGCGCGCACCCGACTCGAGTTCAAGATGCCGGTCAATTTGATGGCCAAACCCGACGCGGGCCCTCTCGAGCTCGCTGACGGCGGGCCGGCCATCACCCTCGAAGACGCCGACGGTAGTCACCCGCGCCACGAGCTGAGCACCACCGTGCTCGGGCGCGGCATCCCCAAGTCGCGTGGCGCTTCGGACTTCGTCATCGAAGTGGGCGCGTTGCAAGCGGTGCCGCGCAAGAGCGCCGCTGACTTCCTCAAGCTGGCGCCCGGCATTCTGCTCACCAACGAAGGTGGCGAAGGCCACCCTGATCGCATCTTTCTGCGCGGCTTCGACGCGCGTGAAGGCCAGGACCTCGAGCTCTCCGTCGACGGCGTGCCGATCAACGACTCGGGCAACCTGCACGGCAACGGCTACGCCGACGTGGGCTTCATCATCCCCGAGCTGGTGGAGAACCTGCGCGTGCTCGAAGGGCCCTTAGACCCGCGGCAGGGCAACTACGCCGTGGCGGGCAGCGCCGACTATCAACTCGGCCTCTCTGAGCGCGGGCTGTTGATGAAGGCCAGCTACGGAAGCTTCGAGACGATGCGCATCCTCGGGCTGTGGGGTCCTCCGGGAGAATCGTCGCGCACCTTCGGGGGCGTGCAGCTCTTTCGCACCTCGGGCTTCGGGCAGAACCGCGAGGCGCAGAACGCCAAGGTGATGGGCCAGTACGAAGGCAGGCTCTCCGACACCACCAGCTTCCGGGTGGGCGCGTTCGGGTACGCCGCCACCTTCCGTTCGGCTGGCGTGCTGCGCGCCGATGACGTCAGCCGGGGCACGGTGGGCTTCTTCGACACCAACGACGCGCGGCAAGGCGGCGACGCTCTCAGGGCGCAGGTGCACTTCGATCTCCACGGCCACGCAGGCGACTTCTCGCATGATCAGACCGTCTTCCTGCTCTACCGCTCGACGCGCATCCTGGAAAACTTCACCGGTTTCCTGACCGACCCGCAGCTCGCGCAGCAGAACCCGCATCCCCAACGGGGCGACCTGCTCGATCGCGACACCACCACCTTCACCGTGGGTGCGCGCGGTGCGGCGCGGTGGCGCACCAAGGTCTTCGGGCGCACGCAGGAGCTCGAGGTCGGCTACTACGGCCGCTTCGATGTCGCGCGCGGCCTGCAGACGCGCCTGCTCTCCGAGAGCAACATTCCCTACGCGCGTGACTACGACCTCGACTCGAAGCTCAGCGACGTCGGCGCCTATGCCGACTTGAACCTCTCCTTCACGAAGTGGCTCACGCTGCGCGGGGGCTTGCGCGGCGAGCTGCTCACCTACGATGTGCTCGATCAATGCGCGCAGAAAGAAGTGCGCCGGCCCTCGATTCAGAATCCGCCCGGCGACCAGAGCTGCCTCTCTCAGCGCGACCTGGGGCTCTTCCGCGATCCCAGCGAGCGCAACAGCGCGTCAGGTGGTGCGTTGATGCCGCGCGCGACGCTGCTGGTGGGACCCTTCGCCGGCGTCACCCTCTCGGCCGCTGCCGGCACCGGCATTCGCAGCATCGACCCGCAGTTCATCACCGAGAACCTGAAGGCCCCGTTCGCCAGCATCGTCTCGTGGGAAGGCGGCGCGAACTGGCAACAACGCTGGGAGACGCTCGACGCCAACGTGCGCGCGGTCGTGTTCGGTACGCGCGTCGACAAGGACCTGGTGTTCAACGCGCAAGAAGGCCGCGGGGTCATCGGCGGCAGCACCTCGCGCCTCGGCGGCCTGCTGGCAGCGCGCGTGCGCGGCCGCTTCTACGATCTCGCCGGCAACGTGACGTACGTGCAGTCGAAGTTCGACGACACCCACCTGCTGGTGCCCTACGTGCCCGACTTCGTGGGCCGCATCGACGCGAGCGTCTTTCATGCGATCCCGAAGCTCGAGCCGCTGGGCACGCCCCTCAAGGGCCGCGTCGGCCTGGGCGTGACCTACGTGGGCAGACGCGCCCTGCCGTTTGGTCAACGCAGCGACGTCATCTTCGTGGTCGACGCCTCGGCAGAGTTGGCGTGGAAGGCGCTGAGCCTGGGCGTGTCGGCCACCAACCTGCTCGACAATCGCTACAAGCAGGTCGAGCTCAACTACGCCTCTGACTTCCATACCGGGGGCAGCCTGCCTTCGCTGGTACCGGCGCTGCATTTTGCAGCCGGGGCGCCGCGCGCGGTGATGGTCACGCTGGGTGTTCACCTGGGAGGTGCCCCATGAACCGCACGCCGTTCGTGTCGCTGCTCTTGCTGGCCGGCTGCATTCAGACCACCGGCGGCCGGCTGGTCTCTTTCGAAGCCCAGGCCAGCGGCGACCCCTCGATCGTCACTGGCAGCGCGCTCACCTTCACCACCCCGCGCGGCTTCGAGGTCACGCTGACCCGCGCCCAGGTCACCATCGGCGCGATGTATCTGAACCAGCAGAACCCTGCGAACTACGCCCTCGAGCAGAGCTGCATTCAGCAGGGTATCTACTCGGGTGAAGTGCGCGGCGGGCTCACCGTCGACGCGCTCTCACCCCAGCCGCAGGCCTTCCCGGTCGCAGGCAACGGAACCGATCTGCCCACCCGCGCCGCCGAGCTCTGGCTCACGGGTGGTGAGCTGCTGGCCGACGATGACGACACCGTGTTGCTCGACGTCGCTGGCGTCGCGACGCGCGGTGCGCAGACTTTTCCCTTCGAAGGCCAGCTCACCATCGGCACCAACCGAATCATCCCCCCGCGCAACCCCGCGCTGCCGGGGAGCAACCCGCTGTGCCGCCAGCGCATCGTGAGCCCCGTCGCCTTCGACGCCACCCTGGCAGAAGGCAGCACCGTCGCGTTGGTGATCGATCCGCGTGCCTGGTTCGTCTCGGTCGACTTCAGCGAGCTGCTCAAGGTCAACGAGCTGCCGCCGCGCTACCGCTTCACCGACGACAACGCTTCTTCGGCCCAGCCTGACAAGGCGCTCTACAACGCGCTGCGCAGCGCCTCGGGCCCGTACCGCTTCGAGCTGCACTGAAGACCGATGGGGTTTCTGCCGTCACCCACTCATCGCCCCTTGCTTGCATTCACAACTCAACATCAGGAGTGTTCAGATGACCCCGATTCGCACGCTGTGGCTCGCCGCGCTGACCTTCGTTGCCTGCAGCCCCCCCCTGCCGAGGCCTGACGGCGGCGGTGGCATCACCGACGGGGGCTTCTTCGCCGACTTCGCAGCGCCCTCCACCACCGCGGTGGGCAACAGCCTGCTGATCACCGTCACCGGTGAAGGCGGCGCTACGCAAGGTGTGGGCTTCCCCCCGGCGGTGGGGGGCGGCGAGCCCTACTTCGTCGACGGCTGGGAGCTCTCGTACGAGCGCGTGCTGGTCACGGTCGGCAACTTCCGCATCGCCGACAATCCCGAGACCAACCCGAATGATCAATCGGTGACCGGACCGCAAGTGGCCGAAGTGGCGGGCCCCTGGGCGGTGGACCTCGCGAAGACCGGCCCGCTCGCCTCGAAAGAACAGAACGGCACGGCCTTCGCCCTCACGCGCCTCGGCAACCAGAACCAGAAGACCGGCACGCCCGCGTTCGACCCCACCGCGCGGTACGCCTTTGGCTACTCGCTGCTGGCTGCCACCCAGGGCGTGAGCAACGTGAACCTCGACGAGGCTGCGCAGGCCGCTTACCGCACGATGGCGCAGAAGGGCTGGTCGGTGCTGTTGCAGGGCACCGCCACGTGGAAGGGTGATCAGGGCACGCCGGCCTGCCGCTCTACCCAGCCCGCCTTCGACTTTGCGCGGTTTCCCAAAGTGGTGAAGTTCTCCTTTGGCTTCGCAGCCCCGGTGGATTTCAAGAACTGCGTGAACCCCGAGTTGCAGCCGATCGACTCACGCGGGGTGCAGACCTCGAGCAACACGCAGACCACCACGCAGCTGACCTTTCACCTCGATCACCCCTTCTGGGAAGCGCTCACCGAAGATGCGCCGCTTCGGTGGGATGCCATCGCCGCACGCAAGTCGGTGGCGATGGGTACGGGCAGCGCCTCGGTCGAGGTGACCATCGACGATCTCACCTTCGACCTGCAGGCGCCGCGCGACGCGCAGAACGCTCCGATTCCCTGGCGCACCTGCGGCCCCGTCGAGACTGGCGAACGAACGTCAGGCACCCTCTCGTACGATCCGGTCAACGTGCCGGTGAACCCCGCGGGGGGTGCTGCGGGCCTTGGAAATCTGGTCGACTACATGACCTACAACCTCTCGACCTTCGGTCACCTCAACAACGACGGCCTCTGCTTCCCTGAGCGCAAATACGCCTCACCTCCGTGAATCGCAGGGGTGAGGGCTTTGTGCTAGGAGCGCGGCTCCACTTGAGGAGGGACTCCACATGAAGAAGTTCGTTGTGATGGCCATCGTTGCGATTTCAGTTTCCGGTTGTGCGGGCATGCGAGCGGCTGCCGCGCGTAACAAGTTCATCGAGAATGCGGTCATGGGTCACACCTACCAGCAGCCCTGCGGCCAGATCTGGGCCGCCGCGCGCACCATGCTGTTCGCTCGCGACTTCCAGGTGAAGAGCGCTGACGCCTCCGCCGGCCTGACGCTCGAGACCGAGTGGAAGACGCAGGCCAACGGCAACATGGTCAGCAGCACCCGCTACCTGTTCCAGGGCCAGGCGCCGACGCCCGAGACCTGCCAGGTCTCTGCCACTGCCGCGACCAAGAACCAGAACGGCAACACCAGCATGTCGCGTGACTGGCGCATGGAGTGGGATGTCCTCAAGCAGGTCGACATCAGCACCGCGCAGCGCATCGAGACCGACGCGACGGCCGCGGGCGAAGTGGCTCGCGCCAGCCAGGGCTGATCGACAACCCGAGGTTCGAAGTACTCCGGGCTCCCGGCCTTCACGGCCGCGGGGCCCGTCTTCTTGTCTAGGGCACCAACTCGGCCACGTAGAAGGTGATCGACGCCGAGGCGCTCGCGTCGTCTCGCGTGACGGTGACCGTGGTGGCGTTGGTGAGCACGGTGCGGAAGAGCGCCTCGGTGAAGCGCACCGTGCCAATGTGGTTCGTCTCGCCCGCCCCCTGACCACCCGCCAACTGGCTCCCCGAGAAGACCAGCGCGCGCGAAGCATCGACCGGGTTGATGGTCACGAGGCTCGAGAAATCGCCGGCGTTGAAGCTCGCCGTGTACTCGCGCACCACCGCCTTCCTGCCGAAGTCGAGCCGCTCGTAGAGCACGTTCTCCATCTCGAGCCCCACGCAGACCGCATCACCTGCGCGCGTGAGCACGATCGACGTGGCGGTGGGCATCGCACCCCGCACCGTGCTGGAGCAGATGACGCGCGAACTGTTGAAGGCGGTGCCCGGTTGCATCAGCAGCGCCCGTTCACCCGAGGCCGCGCTGAGCCCAGAGACGGTCACCGTGGCCATGCCGGCCGGCACGTTGGCCACGCCCCGGGTCACGGTCACGCCTTCCCACTC
>JAYTAT010000965.1:0-2672 GCA_043737315.1 Archangium sp. | reverse complement strand
AGAAGCGCTCGAGGAACCGGCGGCCTTCATCGTCTCGTTCAGAGAAGAGGCCCATCGCGACGTACCAGGGGGCCCCGATGGAAAGCGTGAGCGGCACGCCCCACCAGGGCAGCTTGCGGATTCGCCTCCACGCTCCTTCACCATCGAGGATTAGCCACGCCATCGGCAGCAGGATGAAGGGCAGGAAGCCGAGCAGTCCTTTGGCGAGCAGGGCGACTCCGACGGCTGAGAAGGCGCCGGCCCACCAGCGAGCGGGTTGGTCTTCCAGCTCGGCCCGAAGCGCGCAGGCCAACGCCAGCATCACGCAGGAAACGAACGGGCCATCGGTCATCACTTGCCTCGAGATGAAGCAGACCAACGGCATCGTCCACCACACCACCGCGGTGAGCAGACCGATGCGCCGTGAGGTGTGCCGCGCGACCGTGTCGGCGAAGAGGGCGGCGGCCACCAGCATCAACAGCGCACCCGGCAGGCGAATGAACCACTCGACCCACGTGGGAAATGGACCCGTGCCTTGCGCACCCCAGGGCTGTGCTCCGGAAAGAAAGAGTCCGAGCGCGGAAAGCCAGGGCACCAGGGGTGGCTTCGAAAAGAAGAAGTGGTGCTCCCAGTACGGGTGCACCAGATCGGCGCGCGCCAACATCTGGCGGCCCACTTCGGAATAGTGCGTCTCCCACGGATCCCAGAGGCCCACTGAGCCCAGGAACGGCAGGCAGAACACGGCCCCCACGAGGAGCGCGGATCGAAAGACAGACATGATGAATCCTGAACTCCCTCTCCCTGCGCGAGCGGGAAGAGGGTCGGGGTGAGGGGCCCTGCTTGCTTAGCGAACGCCGCTGTCGGCCAGACCCGCGTCGACCGAAACCGCCATCGACACTTCCTGCGAACCGACGCCGTGCACGCCTTCCGGCGGTCGGAAATCCACCGGCGTCGGCAACGACACCGTACGCACCAACAACACCGCCAGGCATGCCGCCAACGCCACCGAGGCCGCCTGGAACCTGCGCACCTCGGGCTCGTCACGGATCAACTCGAGCGGGCCTGCGCGACGTGCCAGGCGCGAGAGCTGATCAGCGCAGGCACCGCAACTGCTGACGTGCTGCTCGAATTGCGCCGACGTCGCACCCTGGCGGATGAAGCCGTCGAGCTCGAACACCGAAGGGTGGCTCATCGCTTCTCGACCCCGCGGCGCAGCTTCGCTCGCACTTCACAGAGCACCTGGCGGAAGCGCTGCAACGAGAGTCCTTCTTTCGCGGCGAGCGTGCGGTGCGCTTCGTCGGGCGCGTGGAAAACTGCGAGGAAGACATCGCGTGCACGAGGCGTCGCGGTGGCGAGCTCGGCGTTGACCGCTTCCAGCAGCTCTCGTGCGTGGGTGTGGCCTTCGGTGCTTTCTGGGGAGGCGAGTGTTTCGGCGTCGTGGGCTTCGACTCCATGGCGACGCGCTTTGTACCGGTCGGCCACGATGAACGAGGCTTGCCGAATGACCAGGCCCGGGAGCTCGATGCGCCCGAGGCGGTTCTCGTTTTCCATCAGGCGCAGCCAGGCTTCTTGCGCCACGTCTCTTGCTTCGTCGAGGCGCAGGCCCGCGGCGAGCAAGGAAATGATCAGCTTGTGATCGTGGGCGGCGAAGGCGTCTTTCCAGAAGTCGTTCACGTGGAGACCTCAGAACGACCCAGATGACCTCCCATATCGCGGGAGTTGATTTGAGCTCCCTGTGCCAGAGGGAGAGGAGCTCACGTGGCCGGTACGACCTTCTTGCGGCGCAGCACCACGAACGTGATTCCCAGAATCGCCCCGAGCACCGCGCCAACCGCGCAGCCGGTCATCTGGTACGAGATCATCTTCTGCGCACCCTGCAGCGCCTGGCTGGAGCACAAACACATCGCCGCCGTCCCGCTGCCGGGCGTGTTGTCCCAGCTGATGTAGCTCGGCCCCGCCCAGCTCACGAGGAGCACCGCCAACAACGCGAACGCCACGACGAAGGTCAGAACCACCCGAAGCTGAGCCATGCGTTCGGCTTAGCATGCGTTTGCGGGAATGAGACGACCCGCTCAAGCGTGCTATCCGCCACCTATGGCGCTCAGCGTGCTCGGCCTGCTCCTCATTTTCGTGTCGGTCGTCTCGTTCGCACTGGTGCTCGTGCACGCTTTTCAACGCAGCATCGGCACCGGCTTCATCGTGCTCTGCCTGCCCATCTACAACGTCTATTACGGCTTCTCTCAGTTCGAGCACCGCCGCAAAGGCCTGGTGCTCGCCGGCTGGCTCGGGGCAGGCGTGTTGGGCATCACGTTGCGCTGGGTCGCCGTGAGCGTCGCCGCCCAGACCTGAGCACTGCAGTGGGCGGTCTCGCGTCCCCACAAGTGGAGCGTGGGCACTCCAATGTCAGGCCTTGCAGAGGCAGATCCGGGCACCTGCGTGCTGGCTCTCTTCGTGCAAATCAGGGCCGCATGATCCGCTCACTCCTGCTCGCTTCCTTCTTCGTTTCTTCCGCGGCCTTCGCGACCGGAGAACGGATCAGCATCACCGGCGCCGCCGCCCCCTTGAAAGAGACGCTGTGCATTTCCATGAACTGCGTCTCCGGGGGCGCGAAAGACTTCGTGGTGACCGGTAAAGCCGCCCGGGGCGGCGTCGAGCTCACCGTGACCAGCGTCAGCGGCCAGCTGCGGCTCACC
>JAYTAT010000964.1:0-2675 GCA_043737315.1 Archangium sp. | reverse complement strand
TTGACCAAGACGTCTCGAAGTGCCGCTTTGCGCCGCACCTCTCGTTTCAGATGCAGACGGGCATCGGCACGCTCGAGACGTTGGTGAGCTTCTCGTGCAACCAGGTGTTGTTCATTCTGGGCAAGCCGGGGGGCCGCTGGGTTCCGCAAGGCACCTTCGACTTCAAGCCGTCGCGCAAGAAGTTCATCGACCTCGCCAAGGCGACGCTGCCCCAAGACGCTGACACGCAGAACCTCAAGTAGCCGTTTTGAAACGCACAACGCCCCGGAGATTGCTCCTCCGAGGCGTCGTCAACCCATCAGCTGCTTTCTTTACAGCTCGCGGCTCATCAGCAGGCGCAGCTTGCCGCTCTTCTTCGAGACCACCGTGGCGACCGTGGTGAAACCGACCTTGCGGTAGAACGAAACCGCGGGGCCATTGGCCGGGTCGACGCGCAAGGCGAGCGTCTTGCGGTTCATGTCGCGCGCCACCGAGAGGCCCTGGTCGAGCAGCACGTGCCCGAGGCCCTTCTGGCGGAACTCGTTCTTCACCACGATGTTGCGCAGGTACGCGGCGCCCGGCACCGGGCCATCACGTTCGATGGTCACGTACCCCACGACGGCACCGCTGAGCTTACCGACCGAAATGAACGGTCGAAGCTTGGTCAACGCTTCCAGGCTCTCGGCTGCGGTCTCGCCGCGTTGCTTCCACGGCTCGCTTCCAGAGCGCAATGCGGCGAGCAGACCCATGTCTTCATCGGTCGGCTGCGCAAACTTCACCTGCTTCCAATCCGTTGGCATCGCCATCGGGGGGGTCGGGTTCGTTCCCGGCATACCTTCGAGCTGCTTGTCGGTCATCGCCACTCCTCCACGGTTTTTACTGCTTGGCTCGGCCAGTGCTGATCCTAACCACGACGTCCAACGGCGTGCACGAGCAGACATTTCAATGGCGAGGTAGCTGATGTCACCTTTCTGCACACCTCGCTGGTTGGATCTCAGCTAGTTCTTGGCGGGTCAGGCGGTTGGCCCCACAATCGGCCGTCGTGCAACTGAATCACGCCCAGCGGGAACTCACCGTCAAGATCGTCTACTACGGTCCCGGCCTTTCGGGGAAGACGACCAACCTGCAGATGGTGCATCAACGGACCAGTGCTGAGGTTCGCGGGCGGCTGCTCACGGTCGAGACCCACGACGACCGCACGCTCTTCTTCGACCTGCTCCCTGTTTTCTTCAGCACCGCCAACGGTTTCAAGGTGAAGGTGAAGTTGTTCACCGTACCGGGCCAGGTGATTCACAACGCGACGCGGCGCATCGTGCTGCAGGGTGCAGACGCGGTGGCCTTCATCGCCGACAGTCGAAGGTCTGCCGCAGCCGAGAACAACGCCTACTGGAAGAACCTCGTCGAGAACATGAAGGAGAACAATCTCGACCCGGCGCAGGTGCCGGTGGTCATCCAGTACAACAAGCGAGATCTCCCCGACACGAAGACGGACGCTGAAATCGAAGAGACGCGCAAGAAGGGCAAGGAGCCCGTGGTGGGCGCCATCGCCATTCGGGGCATCGGCGTCCTGGAGACGCTCTACGCGGTGCTCCAGTCGGCCTTCCGCAGCCTCGAAGCGCGCGCCGGGCTGACCAAGAACATCGGCCTGGGTGAACGCGAGTTCCTCACGCAGGTGTTCGCGAACATCGACGTCACGGGCACCGAGCTCGAGCGCATCTTGCCTCCCAGGACGCCGGGAGTTCGCCCGTGAGCCAGCGCGAGTCCGTCCTCCAGCGGCGCATTTCCCTGGGCGAGATGCTCGACACCGAATCGTTCACCGAGGTGGTGAGGGGTTTTGTCGAGCTGTATCGCGTGGGCATCAAGGTGTTCGACGACAAGGGCGCGAAGCTGGCCGACATCAAGATCGGCAACGGCGACTTCTGCGGCTACGTCTTCAGCTTCCCCGAAGGGCGCCGTCGCTGCACGGCCACCGTCGGCCGGGTGAAAGACGGCCCGCTCGCGCTCAGTCACGGAGCGCGGTTGCCACTGCTCGAGCCCGACCTCGTGCCTCAAGCCAAAGGCATGTTGACGGTGCCCTGCTTCACCGGGCTGCGCTACCTCATCGTGCCCATCGCCTGGGAAGGTGATCAGATCGGCCGGGTGGTCTTCGGGCCGTTCATGCCGGAAGACCTGAAGGACTTCGCGCCGAAGACGCTCACCGAAATCTCAGAAGGTTTCGACGTCGGCAACGCGAAGACGCTGGTGGGAAAAGTACGGCGCGCTCCGGAAGGCACCATCGCCCGGGTGATGCTGCACTTCGGCCAGTTGCTTCAGACGATGCTGTTCGGCGGTCAGAAGATGTACCTGACCAGCCAGCTGCACATCGAGGCCACGCTCGACAACAACCGCGAGTTGGAAGAGCGCAACAAGCGGCTGGAAGACGCCAACACCCGCCTCAAGGAACTCGATCGTCTCAAGAGCGCGTTCCTCGCCACGGTCAGTCACGAGCTGCGCACGCCGCTCACCTCGATCATCGGCTACTCCGAGATGTTGGCCGAAGGGCTGGCCGGCCCGCTCAACGGTGAGCAGGTCGACTACGTGCGCACCATCATGGAAAAGGGCGAGACGTTGCTGAAGTTGATCAGCAGCATCCTCGACATTTCACAGATCGAAGCGGGCAAGGTGCGCCTCAACTTCGAGCCGATGGACGCGGTGGA
>JAYTAT010000963.1:0-2676 GCA_043737315.1 Archangium sp. | reverse complement strand
GCGCGAGCTGATCCTTTCCCAGCACGATGTTCGAGCCGCTGCGTTGATCGACGACGATGGTGAAGCGCACGGCGCACCATTCGAGCCGCTCATGCAGGACCACGAAGCGGTTCACCTTGCCCCTCGTCACGAGCCGCACCTGGGTCTGCGAGACGGGCGGCAACTCGAGCGCCGCCAACGCCATCGAGAACGCGCGCGACTCTTTCACCGGCTGCTTGCGGTGCGTCTTGAAGAAGGCGCGCGCGATGAACTGCAACCGATGCAGCTTCGCGAGCGCTTTCACGGTGGGCAGGCCGCTCACGTCCGAACGCTCCACCACCAGAGGGCGGCGGCTTTCCCGGCCGAGGAGCTCGAGCAACGAGCGCCACTTCGCAGCATCCGGAAACTGGCTGCCGAGGCGGGCGAGGTCGAGCAGGCCCAGCAGCTGCGTTCGCCAGGCTTCTGCCGCGGGGGTGGTGGAGAAAGTGGGGAAAGCACGTGAGGTCCAGAAACGGATTGCCCGAATTTGTTCCTCAATGGCGAATTCGGGTAGTTCGTTTTTGGCGTGAGGCTTTTCTAGGGGTGCCGGCCTGAACGCGGTGACGCAGCGCTGGCCACTTCAGGCTCAGCGTCGAGCCATCGCAGCTGCCCGGTCTTCGGCGCGTACACCACGCGCAACACATTCACGTCGGTCGCCTTCGCGATGACCTTGCTGCGCCGCTTCAGCTCGCGGGCCGCGAAAGAGATGCTGGCCATCGTCGCCTCTTCACTTTCCCCCACGTGGTGGCAACCGAAGTGGCCGAGGATCAGGACCGCGTTGAGGTGAAGCCGCTTCACCGACTCTTCGACCGCTTTCGCGCCGACCTCGCCCAGCTGTGCGCCGGGCAGGCGCACCACCGAGAAGGTGCCCATCGGTTGATCGAAGATGAGTTCTGGCACCACGCGGCTGTCGGTGCAGGTGACCACCACGGCGCTGGCTTGCTCGGCAGAAGCGAGCGCTTCTCGGCGGGCCAGCACGTCTCGTTGCCGGCTCACGCCTTCGATGAAGCGGGCATTGCCTTGCTGCAGCTCGGTGATCAGCTGCTCGAAGGTCTGCGCGTGAACCGGCGTCGGCGGCGCGGGCGGGGCGGTGGGTTCGGCGATGGGTGCGGCATGGGGTTGAGGGAAGGCTTCCCATTCGCCGCCGCCGTCGGGCTCGGGCGCTTCTTCGACCTTTTCCGGGGCGTTCACGTGTTTGGCCGGCGCGGGGGCGTGGCTTCGAGTCGCCAGGAAGCCCACGCACACCGCGAGCACCACCATCTGGCCGACGACCACGGCGATGAGCGACTTCTGCATGCGGGCGGTCGAAGCAAGTTGTGATCCGCTGCCAACCGGGCCCAACCAGAAGACGGTGTTGAGGTGCCTTGGACCTCGTGGGTCTGGGCAGCCCCTTTTCCCTCAGGCAAAGGGTGACAAGAGAGCGCCTCGAGAGCCTGAGGCTTGACCTCAGCGCCCACACGCCCCTATTGCCCCACACGAGTCCTCCCGGGAGAGTGTCAATGCGGTCGTCGGTCTTCGCGCTTCTGGCGCTCGTGCCAGCTGTCAGTCTTGCCCAGGTCGTCATCAACCCCACCGGAGGCACCGGGACGACCGACGGCATCCGCCTCACCATCGGCAACACCGGGCAGCTCCAGGTGCTGCGCAACGGCACGGGCCAGCTCTACAACCCCGGGCTCTCCGCAAGCGCGGCGACCAACACCAGCATGACCAACGGCATCTTCCTGGCCGTGGGTAACACCGTGGCGGGCCCGCAGAACTTCGCCACCGTGGCGAGCACCGGCGTCACGCTCCAGGAGTGGACGCCCATCTCGAACACCTTCACGCCGCAAGGCAGCGGCGGCACCGCGACCACCGTGCTGCGTGCCACCGTGGCCGCGCGCAACTACGACCTCACCGTCACCTGGAACTACACGTTCCCCAACGACTTCGTGATCATCACGCACTCGCTGGTCATCCCCGCGGGGAACACCTCGACGGTGCGGCTGTACCACGTGGCCGACGCCTTCCTCGGCGGCGATGATTTCGGCCCGAGCTTCTTCTCCCTGGGGCCCCCCGCGCTGGTCGGCGCTTACCGCCCCGCGAGCAACATCGTCGAGGCCTGGCGCTACCGCAGCGGCATCACGTGGACGGGTTACTTCGCCGGCTTCTACGCGTGCCTGTTCAACGCGGCGAGCTGCCCGGTGGGCCAGACCAACTCAGTCAACGCAGCGGGCACCTTCACCAACTACGTCGAGCCGACCACCGTCGACAATTCCTTTGGCATCATGTGGAACTTCGGCTCGATGCCGGGCACGTACGGCTCGCTCAACGATCTGACCTTCTATTCTTTTCAGCCGCAGCTCTCGAAGAAGTTCGGCGCCACCGCGCTCACCTCGGGCATGTCGACCACGCTGACCTTCACCATCGACAACGTGCCAGGCGCGCTGCCGCAGACGAACCTGGGCTTCACCGACACCTTCCCCTCGGGGCTGGTGATGGCGAACAACACGGTCACCAACACCTGCGGCGGCTCTGTCACCACCGCCTCGGGCGCGGCGATCACCACGGGCAGCAACTCGGTGCGGCTGGCTTCGGGCGGCTTTGCCACCGGCACCTCGCGCTGCACCATCGTGGTCAACGTCACCAGCAGCGTGGCCGGCGCGTACGTGAACGGAGAAA
>JAYTAT010000962.1:0-6664 GCA_043737315.1 Archangium sp. | reverse complement strand
CATGGAGTGGAGCCGCCAGCAGCGGAACGCTGCGCGAGACAGAGGGGAGCGAAGCGGACCGCTGGCCGAGGCGTAACGACCTGGTTCATGGAGTGGAGCCGCCAGCAGCGGAACGCTGCGCGAGACAGAGGGGAGCGAAGCGGACCGCTGGCCGAGGCGTAACGACCGTGTTCATGGGCGTTCAGGTCGATCGAGGGGATCATCGATTTCTTCGGCTGCCGCGCTGTTCTGCCGCGCTTTCCAGCTGAGCATCGCGAAGTCGATCAGCTTGTCGAGATAGCTGGAGAGCGGGGGGCAGCGCACGCCGGTGCCGTCGAGCAGCTCGAGCGCGGTGTGACAGTTGTAGAGCACCAGGTGATTCACGTACTGAATCGCAGCGCGTTGCGGGCGAGCGAGCTTCTCCACGCCGGGAATGCGCAGGAACAGGTCGGCTGCGCGTGCCGAAAGGTTGAAGCGGGGCAGCTTCTTGTTCGCGCGTTGAGCGATGAGTTCGTAGACACGGCGGGCGCTCATCGGGTTTGGATCGACCAGGTGTACGGTCTTGCCGATCGCTTCAGATTTCTGAGCGAGCACCCAGGTCGCCTCGACCACGAAATCGACGGGCACCACGTTGAGCGGCGCGACCCCGTTTCCGGGTAGCGGAAGCGGCAGCACCAGCGGCGAGAGCACCAGCAACATGCCGAGGTAGTAGGGGCCCTCGAAACGGTCGATCTCCCCGGTCTCCGAATCGCCCACCACGGTGGACGGCCGGATGATGGTGATCGGCAGGTGCTTCATCGCGCGGCGCACCAGGCGTTCGGCTTCGTACTTGGTCTCTTCGTACACGTTGCGGAAGGCCTGGCCCTGCTCGAGTTCGTCTTCGGCCACCACGCCCACCCGATCGCCGGACACGTAGGTGGTGCTGTAGTGAATGAAGCGTTT
Source organism: Archangium sp. (assembly GCA_043737315.1). Classification (GTDB taxonomy): domain Bacteria; phylum Myxococcota; class Myxococcia; order Myxococcales; family Myxococcaceae; genus Archangium_A. The sequence continues at coordinate 5,743 of JAYTAT010000962.1, read as the reverse complement.
GAGCTTGCTGCACTCCCGCGCCAGCTCGAGCACGCCCCGGGTGCCTTCGACGTTCACCTTGCGCGCGACGTCGTGGGCCATGCCCAGAGAGCTGACGGCTGCGAGGTGAAAGATGTGCGTCGTCTCGTCGACCAGCCGTTGGTACTCGGGGCCGGCCAACCCCAGGTGCATGTCGACGATGTCGCCCGAGATGACGTCGACCTTCGCGCCCTCGAGCGCCGCCGCGTAGCCCTGGGCCTCTTTCACGAACTTCGGCTGCACCAGCAGCGTGATGCGCCCGCCGGGGTTCTCTTTCGCGAGGTACTTGACCAGCCGCTTGCCGATGAAGCCGGGGTAGCCGGTGACGAAGGCCTGAAGAAGCACGGTGTGAACCTACTCTTTCCACCCGGCGATCACCTTTTTCACCTGCGCGTGGGTGCCTTCCAGCGAGCCCCCATTGTCGATGAGCCAGGTGGCGAAGGGCCGCTTCTGCTCCAGTGACATCTGTGAGTCGATGCGCTGGCGAGCCTGCGTTTCACTGAGGGCGTTGCGGGCCATCAGCCGGGCGAGCTGCACTCGAGGAGGGCAGGTCACCAGGATGACGCCGTCCAGGGGCTCGTACAGCTTGTTCTCGATCAGCAGCGCCGCGTCGTAGATCGCCGCCGTTGCGCCCGTGGCTGCGATCGTTGCGGTGCGTTCGAGGGCGAACGCTTGAATGCGCGGGTGGGTGATGGCGCCCAGGGCAGCGCGCTCCTTTGGATCTTCGAAGATCAACGCACCCAGCTTCGCCCGATCAAGCTTGCCGTCGGCCGTCAGGGTGCCGGGGAAACGCGCGGCGATCTCGGCGAGCGCGGGCTGGCCCGGCTCAACCACTTCGCGGGCGAGCTCGTCGGCGTCGATGACGGGAATGCCGGCCTGCCGAAACATCGTCGAGACCGTCGACTTGCCAGACGCGATGCCGCCGGTGAGCCCGTAGAGCCGCATCGTCAGGGCTGCGGCGGCAGGAAAGAAAACGAGAGCACTGTCGTATCGTCGTCTTTGAAGAAGATGGCCAGGCCGAGCTTCGCGTAGAGAAAGTAGGGGTGCTTCTGGGCCGTCTCCTTGCGCCAGTAGCAGGGCTCTTCACCTTCGGTGGCCTGGCACGAGCGGCCGTAGCTCTTCTCGATGGCCGACACGCCGATCACCGGCTCTGGATACACGTCGATGCGCTGCACCTCTTTGGTGTTGGGGTCACATTTGAACTGCGCCTGCACCGTGCCCTTGATGGCCTGCAGCCCCGAGAAGACCAACACCATCTGCCCGCGCGCCGACACCCGCCGGGTCGGTTCACCAAACTTGCCGACGACGTCGAGTTCACTCGAGCCCCCCCCCGGAACGATGCCCTGCCAGGGCTTGGCAAAAGCCAGCAGGGGCGCCAGGGAGAGCAGGAAGGCGAGACGCGACATGGACCAAGACCGATGCTACGCAACTGGCGATGCGTTCGCTGCTTTCTCGAGTTCTCGCGCTGTCGATCGCATGTGGGAGCGTGGTTGTGTTGGCCCACGACTTCCTCGGCTCCGAGAGCTGCCAGGCCTGCCACCCCGACGCGTACGCCGCCTGGCAGGCGACCAGCCATGCCCGCGCCCGCGACGTGCTCTCACCGCAGCAGCAGAAAGACGTGCGCTGCCTCTCGTGTCACTCGCCCAACCAGACCGAACAGAAGGCCGCTCACGTGGCCTGCGAGAGCTGCCACGGCGGGGGCCAGTTTTATTCGGCCAACTACGTGATGAAGGACCCTGAGCTGGCGCGCCTGGTGGGCCTGGTCGACCCCGCCGAGAAGTCGTGCCGGGCCTGTCACGACGCCGCCAGCCCCTCGCTCAAGCCTTTCGACTTCGCAGCCAAGCTCAAGGCGATCGATCACTGGACGATCGAGCGGCAAAAGCGCAAGGCGCAGGTGCTCCCCCCGCTCAAAGCTGCGGAGCTCGCCAAAACGCCATGATCTGGCTCACTTCGCCTCGGCCAGCCGTCCGCTGCGCTCCCGTCTGTCTCGCGCAGCCTTCGGCTGCTGGTGGCTCCGTTCAATGATCAAAGTCCTCACTGCAGAGTTCGTCACCACCGCCACCCAACTCGAGGACTACCCCCGGGAAAACATCCCCGAGGTGGCCTTCGTCGGCCGCTCGAACGTGGGCAAGTCGTCGATGATCAACACGCTGGCCAACCGGCGCAAGCTGGTGCGCGTGTCGAACACTCCGGGGCGCACCAAGACGCTCAACTTCTTCGACGTGGCCCTCGAGCACCGCGCGAAGAAGCGCACCGTTCGCCTGTGCGACCTGCCGGGCTACGGCTTTGCCAAGGTGCCCAAGTCAGAGCGCGCGATCTGGGATCGCATGATCAACACCTACCTGAGCAATCGGCACACGCTCAAGGTGGTGGTCACCATCATCGACGGCGAGATCGGCCCCACGCCCGACGACCTCGAGATGCTCGACTTCCTCCAGGACAAGCCGCCCCGCATTCTCGTGGTGGCCACCAAGCTCGATCGCATCAGCAAGTCGGCGCGAAAGCCGCAACTGCTGAAGATTCAAAAGAAACTCGAGCTGCCCGACAACTCGCTGCTGGGTTTCTCATCTCATGACGACATCGGTCATCAGGACGTGTGGCGCACGCTGCTGGGCATCATCGGTTGACGTGATGTCATGGGCCCACCGACACTCCGGCCCATGAAGCTCGCGCATTGGTCCGTGCTGGTGTTGGTGATGTCGGTGACCGGTTGTCAGTGTCAGTGCGGCAATACGGTGGTCATCAAACGCGACGCCGGCACGGGCACCGGTGACGGCGGGTCGGGCGCTGGTATGGGCGGCGGCTCGGGCGCAGGTGGCGGCACCGGTGGCGCAGGTGGTGGCGGCGTCGTCTCGGATGCCGGTGACGGCACCACGGTGATCGGCATCGGCCCCGATGCAGGCGGTTTCACCCTCGATGGTGGCGCAGGCGGGCAGGGCGACGGCGTGAAGCTCGACCCCAATGGGCACGTGGTGCTCAACCAGGGTTCGGCCGAGTTCTACTTCATGTGGATCGCCAACGACGCGCAGGGCTGGGTCTCGAAGTACGACACCCGCACCGGGCGCGAAGTGGGCCGCTATTTCTCGGTCATCCCCAAGGATTGCGCGAACAGCTCGGGGCCCCCGTGCGCGGGCGGCGCCGTGCACAACATGCAGGCCAATCAGAGCTGGCACCCCAGCCGCACCGCGCTCGACCTCTACGGCGACATGTTCGTGGCCAACCGCGGCCTCGGGAAGCAGGGGTCGGTCACCAAGATCGCCAACGATTCGTCGTCATGCATCGACCGCAACGGTAACGGCACCATCCAGACCAGCCGCGATATCAACGGCGACGGCGAGATCAGCACTTCGCCGGCCGACGGCGAGATGATCATCCCCGCCGCCGCCGACATGGCCAACCCGGCCGCCTACGACGAGTGTGTGCTCTTCACCAAGCCGGTGGGCGGCATGCCGTCGGGTGGCGACGTGTCGGGCCGTGCGCTGGCGGTGGCTGCGGGTGGGGAAGGTTCGGGCGGCGACGTGTGGCTGGGCATCTACTTCGAGCGGCGCATGTACAAGCTCAACTCGGCCAACGGTGAGCTGCTCCCGGTTTCCCCTGGCGGCCTCAACTACGTCGAGATCGGCTTTGGCCCGTACGGCGCCATCGTCGACCGCCTCCAGCGGCTGTGGGTGGTGGAGCCTGGCACCGCGCACCTGGCGCTGATCAACACGCTGACCGGCACGCTGATCACCGACACCATTCAGAACAGCCCTGAGTGTCAGGCGTACGGCATCGGCATCGACGCGAAGAACCGGGTCTGGCTGCCGGGGTGGACGCTGGGGCCCTACGCCTGCCGCTACGATCACACCACGGGCACGTGGACCAAGTTCGACTTCAGTGCAGCTCGCAGCGCGCAGGGCACCGCCTTCGAGTGGGGCCGTGGCATCGCCGTCGACGCGAATGGGCGGGTCTTCATGTCGGGCTTCGGCAACTCGAAGGCCCAGCTCATCCGCTTCGATGCCGAGACGGGTGCCATCATTCGGTTCGGAACTGCAGACTTCATCGACATGAGCGACGCGCAGACCACGCAGAGCATCGGCGTGGGTCTCGACGCCGACGGCAACCCCTGGGTGAACAATGGCTCGGGCAACGTCACCAAGATCGACAACGTGACGGGTGCGATCACCAAGACGCCCCAGCAGCCAGGCGGCCTCTACACGTACTCGGACTTCACTGGTTACCAGCTGCGCAACTTCACCGCGCCGCGCGGCACCTACCGGAAGGACTTCGAGGCCTGCGATGCGGACAACCAGTGGCGCATTCTCACGTGGGATGCGGTGACCCCGCCCAACACCTCGATCCAGGTCTACGTGAAGGCGGCCAACACCCTGGCCGAGCTCAACTCGACCTCGTTGGTGCGCTACGGGCCGTTCAGTACCTCCCCGGCCGACCTGGTTCAGGCGGGCGTGCCCCGCACCCGGTTCCTTCGCGTGGAGTTCGGCCTGCGATCGGTCGACGGCATGAGCACCCCGGTGCTGCGCGGTTTCAACCTCACGTGGCTGTGCGGCGGGATCAACTAGCTCTGTCTTCTCGAAGCGAATAGGGGCAGCTCGATGAGCTCGAGCCAGGAGAAGCGATTGCTGCGCAGGGCGGAGCTGGTGCGTCGTCTGACCGAGCTCGCCCCCAAACACCGCCTCGACGCGATGATGGAAGAGGTCGACGGCAAGGCGCTGGTGCGCTCGTTGCCTGCCGAAGACGTGTACTCGACCATCATCGACGTCGGGCTACCCGACTCGACGGAGATCGTGCAGCTCGCCACGCCCGAACAGTTTCGCACCTTCGTCGATCTGGCGGCCTGGCAACGCGACCGCATGGATCCGCTCGAGGTGCTGCACTGGCTGCGCGCGGCCCGCGGTGACGACGACGAAGACTTCGTGAAGAAGGTGGGCGCCCTCGACATGGAGGTGCTCGAGCTCATCTACAAGCGGCTCGTCACCATTCACGATCTCGAGGAAAACCCCGACGTCGACATCGAAGGCCCCACGATGGAGATGCCCGAGGGCAGGTACCTGCTCGAGTTCCGCATCGATGGTGTCGACGAAGCGGCGCTGCGGCGGTTGACGTTCGATCTCGTGACGCAGAACCCCTTCGAGCTGGGGCGGTTCCTCGAGTCCGTGCGCTGGGAGGCGGTCACCGAGTTGGAAGAGGCGGCCTACCAGTTTCGCCGCGCGCGCCTGGAAGACCTCGGGTTCCCCCCTTTGGAGGAGTCGATCAAGGTCTTCGCCTGGGTGGATCCCGAGAAGATCGCGAAGGTGAAGCCGAAGTCGGCGCTCGCGCCCGTGCAGGGCCGGGTGGACTACGTGGCCGCCGCCTTCCAGGGGCTCGATTCAGTGGAGCGCCAGAACCTCGAGGGTGAGGTGCGCTATCTGGTCAATTGCGTGCTGGTGGCCGATGGCGCCGAGCCGGGCGATCCGCTGGCGATCAAGCGGCTGTCGGAGCACGCGCGCGACTATCTGGATCTCGGGCTCGAGCACTACACGGCCGGCGATCCCACGATGGCCACCGACGTGGTCCGCGAGACGACGCTGCGGGCGTTGTTTCAATGCGGGTTCTCGTTGACCCTCAAGCTCAAGCGGCAGGCCGAGAAGCTGGTGCACGAAGAGGGCTCGCGGTTCGGTGAGACCTGGCTTGCGCTCGAAGAGGAGTCCGACGCGTTGGCGGCGTTGCTGGGGCGGCGACCGCTCAA
>JAYTAT010000961.1:0-16199 GCA_043737315.1 Archangium sp. | reverse complement strand
GGGTGCAGCCACGACTCGAACTGCGCCGCGAGGATCAAGTACATGAAGACGAAGCTCGCCAGCAGCCCGAGAATGAAGCTGATGCCCGTCTCGCGCATCAGCTTGGTCTGACCCTGCGCTTTGATCGCATAACCCTTGCCCAGCCTGGGCACCTCTTCGTCGAGCACCGCCTTCACCGCGTCGCCGATGCCACCTTCAGAGGCCCCGGGGCCGGCGTTGGCCAGGAAGGTCACCTGACGCTCGCGCTGGTAGCGCAGAATCGCCGAGGGGCTCGAGCCGGCCTTGATCTGCACCACGTCGGCCAGCGTCACCAGCCCCACCTTCTTGCTGGGCACCGTGATCAACCGGAGCGCATCTTCGCTGCTGCGGTATTCCGGGGTCGCGCGCAGGCGCACTTCGTACTGCTCGCCGTGCTCCGAGTAGGTCGACACCTTCTGGCCCGCCACCAGGTACTGGAGCGCCTGGGCCACGTCGACGACCTGCACGCCCAGGTCGGCTGCGCGACCGCGATCGACGAACACGCCGAGCTCAGGCTTGCCGAGCACGAGCGTCGATTCGACGTCGACTGCGCCGGGGATCTGCTTGATGCGCTGGGTGATGCGCGGCGCGGCTGCGGTGAGCACGTCGAGGTCGGGCCCCGAGAGGATGTACTGCACACGCTGCGTGGCCTGACCGCCGCCGAACTCGTTGACGTCGGCGATGGTGACCTTCAGCTCAGGCGGGAGCGTGGGGAGAATCTTGTTGCGAACCACGTTCTTCAGATCGTTCTGGGAAATCTCACGCTTGTCGGGGGGCAACAGCTTCACGTAGATGCGCGCCAGGTTCGGCGTCTTCGCGGCGTCGTCACCGATGGTCACCAGGGTGGCGGTCACCTCGGGCATGTCGCGAATGATGCGGGCCACGCGCTCACCCACCAGCTCCGTGGCAGGCACCGAGCGACCTTCAGGCAGGCGCACCACCACCTCGAACTGGGCGCGGTCGTCGACGGGCAAGAAGCCCTTCTTCGCCTTGATGGCCAGCGGCACCATCGCCGCCAACGAGGCGGCTGAAGCGAGCACGATGATCCATCGGTGCTTCATCACGTAGGTGAGCAGGTTGACGTAGGCGCGCTCGACCGGCCGGTAAAACACGTCGGTCACGCGCTCGAGCATCGAGCGGGAATGATCGCCCGGCGCCTTCGCCTTGAGCCAGCGCGAAGCGAGGCTGGGGGTCAGGGTGAACGAGACGAACAACGAGACGGCGATCGCGAACGACATCGTGATGCCGAAGCTGCCCAGGAAGCGCCCGGGAATGCCGGCCACGAAGGCGATGGGCAAAAAGACCGCGATGAGCGAGAGCGTGGTCGCCATGACGGCGGTGCCGATTTCACGGGTGCCCTCGATGGCCGCCTGCTTGGGGTCCATGCCCTTCTCTTCCACGAAGCGGAAGATGTTCTCGAGAATGACGATGGCGTCGTCGATCACGATGCCCACCGCCAGCGCGAGCGCGAGCAAGGTGATGGAGTTGAGCGTGTAGCCCTGCAACTTCATCAGGGCGAAGGTGCCGATGATGGAGGTGGGAATGGCGAGCGCCGCGATGATGGTGCTGCGCAGGTTGCCCAGGAAGAGCAACACGATGATGGCCGCGAAGAGGGCACCGAGAATCAAATGTTCGGTGACCGCCTCGGTGCCGGTACGCACCACCGCCGAGCCGTCGCGCTGCACCTCGAGGGTGTAGCCGTTGGGCAGCTCGTTCTGCACATCGAGCATGCGCTTGCGGATGGCGTCGACCACCGCCACCGTGTTGGTGCCCGACTGCTTGCTCAACGACAGCAACACGGTGCGCTCACCGTTCCACAGCGCGCCCGTGTCTGCGTCTTGAACGCCGTCGACCACCTCAGCCAGCTCGTCGAGGCGAATGGCGCGGCCGTTGACGTCGCGCACGATGAGGGCCCGCAGCTCGTCGACCGACTCGACCCGGCCGTTGACGCGCAAGGTGAGGTAGTCGCGGCTGGTATCGACGCGCCCACCGGGCAGGGTGATGTTCTGGGCGTTGATGGCCGCGCCCACTTCGAGCGGCGAGATGCCCAGCGCGCGCAGCTTCACCGGGTCGACCAGCACGTCGATCTGACGCTTGCGGCCACCGATGAGCACGGCCTTGCCGACGCCGTTGACCGACTCGAGGCGGCGGCGAACGATGCGATCGGCCACGTCGGTCACTTCGCGCACGGTCTTGCCCGGCGCACGCAAGGCGATGAAGAGCACCGGCTGCGCGTCGGGTTCGATCTTCTGCACCACCGGCGGGTCGATGCCGCGCGGCAGCTCGGCGAGCACGGTGTTCACCTTCTGCTGCACCTCAGCCGCGGCGACGTCGACGTTCTTCTCGAGGAGGAACTGAATGACCACCTGGCTGACGCCTTCGGCCGAGGTGCTGCGCAGCTCGTCGATGGCGCTGATGGTGTTGACCGCGCCTTCGATCTTGTCCGAGATCTCGCGCTCCATGTCTTCCGGCGAGGTGCCCGGCTGAATGGTGGTCACGACCACGACGGGGAAGTCGATCTTGGGGAACTGATCGACGCCCAGCTGCCTGTAGAACACACCGCCGACGACCAGGATGACGAGCGAAAGCACCGTCGCGAAGACGGGCCGCTTCACACACAACTCAGCGAGCCATTGCATTTTTAGGTTTTTCTCTCGTTCTTTTGCGTCAACGAATCGAAGAGCCGTCACGCAGCCCGGGGGGCGGCGCGAGGATGACTTTTTCACCTTCAGCCAGCGGCTCGAGCACGGCGATGCGGCCGTCTTTTTCCACGCCGGTCTGCACCACCATCTCGAAGGCCTGGCCGTTGCGCGCGAGGTAGAGGCGCCGCACGGTGCCTTCAACTTTGATGGCCGAGATGGGCACGGTGGGCTGCTCCTCTTCCGCAACCGAGATCTTCCCGGTGGCGAACATGCCGGGGCGCAACGAGCCGTCGTCGTTCTTCGCCGAGGCCTCGATGATCAGGTCGCGGGTGTTGGGGCGCAGGGCTGGTGACACGAAGCGCACCGTCGCGGGAAAGTCGCGGCCCGGGTATGAGGAGACCTGCAGCAAGAGCGTCTGACCCTCTTTGACCATCGAGACGGCTGGCTCCGGCACGCTCAGGCTGATGCGCACGGGGTTGACCGCGAACACGCTGGCCACGCGGGTGGGCGGCTGCACGTACTCACCCACGTTCACGAAACGTTCGCCGATGACGCCATCGAACGGCGCGCGGATGATGGTGTCGCCGGCGGCCTTGTTGGCGAGGTCGGCGTTCGCCTGCGCGGCGTTGGCCGTGTAGAGCTGCGAGGTGCACTGGGTCTTGAGGCGCTCGAACTCGGCCTTGGCGATCGCCCCCTGGGAAAAGAGGGTGTCGGCGCGCTCGCAGTCTTGTTTGGCGAGGTTGACCTGCGTCTGGGCTGCCTGGCTCTGGGCCACGGCGGCGGCGACCTGGAAACCGGCGGCGCGCGAGTCGACCACCGCGATGACCTGGCCCTGCTTCACCGGCATGCCGCGCTCGACGTAGGTGTTGGTCACCCGGCCCGAGACGTTGGCGGCGATGTCTGACTGGCGGTCGGCGCTCACGCTGCCGGTCAAGGTGAGGTAGCGCGGCATCTGCCGGTGCTCGATGTCGCCGGTCTCCACCTTCACGGGGGGCAGCGCGATCAGCTGCGGCCTGGTCGCGCCCGTCTCGGGGCCCGGCTCGGTCTTCTTGGTACAGGCGGTCAACGCGAGTGCGCTGAGCAGAATTGCGGTGCGGGTCATGGTGCCTTGCCTCGGGGAAAAGCTCGAAAGAGTGGAGGTCATGCGCCGTTCTTCCGGCCGCGGCGCTTCGTGGCCCTGGGAGCGAGGGCGCGGGTGAACAGTCGAACGAGGTCGTCGAGGTACTCGCGGTTGCTGCGCGTCGAGTAGTGAACCTTGGCCACGTGCGCGGTGAAGGCGCGGGTCTGAATTGCGCCGAGGATCGCGGTGGCCACACTCTCGGGTGCTTCGGCCTCGATGAGGCCGGCATCAGACGCCTTCTCGAGCCACTTCGAGATCGCGCGGATGGCGTGCACGGGGGCGTTGCGTTTGCCTTCGAAGATCTTGTCGTGGGGCACGCCGCTCTCTCGGAGAGCCGACACGCACGGAATGATCTTCTCGAAGAAGGCCCAGATGCGCTCGAAGTGCGCCGCGAGCTGAAGAGTGAGGGGCCGGTCGTCGGGGCCGCGATCGAACTCCGTCATCCAGCTGGGCGAGTCGGGGGGCTGGAGCGCCTTGAGCATCAACTCATGGCGGTTGCCGAACCGTTTGAGCAGCGCGGGGCCCGTGACGCCGAGCCGTTCGGCCACCACGTCGAGCGAGACCGCCGCCCCCCGTTCGAGCACGCAGGCTCGCATCGTGGTGAGGATCTGTTCGTCAGTGATCAACCGGGGGCGCGCCATCGCGGTTGGTTAGTAAGTTTAAACTAACCCCCACGCAACGATCGTCTGGCGGGGTTGGCGCCGACACGTGGCTGGCTGTATCGGAAATTCCAGAGATACTGACCAGTTGGACAGTCGAGGCGCCGAACATGAAGAAGTGTTGGCGCAACCGAAAGGCGGCCTGCTTTTTCAGCGCGGCTGTTCGCCGTCGCCGGGAAAGGGTTTGGCTGCGGTGAGGCTCAAGATGAGCTCGGTGACCGCGCGGCGTCCCAACGCGGTCGACTCTGCCGCGCGCACCAGCACGGCCGAGAAGAAGTCGCCCTGCTCGGCGCGGTTGAGAAACTGGGCTGAGCCCAGGAGCTTCTTCCAGCTGTCTTCCGGCATCGCGGCCCGGGCCGTCAGCGCCGCCCTCACGAAGGTGCTGGGGCAAGGCGTCGTGTTCGTCCACTGCGTGAAGTCGGTGACGAAGGCGGCGTGGTTCTCGGCGAGCAACGGGCCCATCTCCAGCAGCAGCAAGGCCTCGCTGGCCGCCGCGCACCGGGAGGCGACCTTCAACTTCGGCAAGACCCGGTCACGTTGTGCTTTGGGCACCCAGGGATGCCAGATCATCGCCGAGGCCAGGCGAGCCCCTCGCAGCGCCTGCACGTCTTGACCCGTGGGCCCCAGCTCGGGCCGGCCCAGGCCATCGAGCACGGTGCGCTGGCGATCGAGAATGCCCACGCCCACGAGCTGATCGAGCACGAACGGCCGGCCGAGCAACGCCCTGGCCAGCGCGGTGACGTCGGTGACCGCGGCCTCGAGTGCTCCGGTGCGTTGACCTTGCAGCAGTCTGAGCAGCGTAAGGCCCCTCACCTGCCGCAGGGCGAGTGTGGGGGCCTCGACGATGTTGCCGTGCACCTCGAAGAACTCCAGCGGCGTGCCGGTGACTTCGCTCCAGTCGTCGTGGCCGTGCAGCGAAGCCATCCACCCGAAGTCGCGCTCCACCACCGGTGCGTCGCCCGCGCGCAGCAGGAGCTGCTCGTTCAGCGCATCGAGGGCGGTGAGGGTCTGCTCGTCGAGGGGGCCGGGTGCGCCGGGGCACCGTTCGAGATGCCGCGTCACCGGGGCGGATTGGCCCGTCCAGCGCAGCTGGCAACCGAGCTCTGGCGGGGTGCGCTCGCCTGGCGTGTTCCATGCGGCGGCCGCTACGAGCTGGGCCTCCAGGGTGCCTGCGTTCTTTTCCCAGTCGGCGACCAGTTGCCGGCGCACCGGCTCGGTGTCGTCAGAGATGACGCGTTGGGCGACCACCCGCAGGGCGATGAACGCGAAGAGAACGAAGCCGATGGCGAACACGGCGAACGCAAGGCTGAGGCGTTTGAGCAGTCGAGGCATGAAGTCTCTTTCCCTCTCCTACGAGGGAGCGGTTCAGGGTGAGGGAAAACCTTTCTCAAACACGCTCAACGAAACCACCCGCACCACCGCGACGGCCGCGATGGGCCCGTACACGTGAGGAAACCTTCGCCCGTCGTGGTGTGCATGCACCGCCCCATCGACCGAAGCCGGAGCCTCCCGCTTCACTTCGACCCCGAGCAGCGCCTCGTCGAGCTCCACGACGAGCACCTCTTCGGTCGCCCGCGAGAAGTACGCGGCTGCCACCAACAGCGTGGTCTGGGCGTCATCACAACAGTGCACGAAACCATCGGCCGAGAACCGCGCAGGTGTGTACCGGCCGTCACGCCAGCCCGCTTTCCAGTCAGAGGCGAGCGCGAGGTGAAACATCACTGGCCGAGCGGCGCGAACACCTGGCCCAAGGTGGGTTTGGCCGTGCCGTGCACGAAGTCGCTGAGCTCACCTTTGCGCAGGGCCTCGAGCTTCAGGGCCCGATCGAGAGAAGCGGGGTGACTGGCCTGCGCCCAGCCGGTGAGAAACTTCTCGTACTCGAGCGCGTCGTAACCCGCGAACGACACCAGCTCGAGGGCGTCGCGGTCGGTCTGGAATTCCACGTCTTTCTCGTTGCCCGACTGCACCAGCATCATCATCACCTGCATGATGAACTGGGTGAACCCGGGGTCGGCTTTGCCGGGGTCGGACGGGGTGTCGAAGCTGCGCGCGTACCGGGCCACCTCGGTGCTGACGGCCTTGTTCTGGGTGCCTGTTTCGATCAGGTGGGCGGCGTAGCGCGCGGCGACGCACTGCTTGAACCTCGCCTCGACGTAGGTGCGCAGCATGTGCTTGTGAACCACGTGGCTGATCTCGTGAGCCAGCACGCCTGCGAGCTGCGCCTCGTTGGTCATCTTCTTGAGCAGCGCGGTGGTGACGAACACGTAGCCGCCCGGCGTGCTGAAGGCCTGGGGGCTCTGGCTGTCGAGTACGCCGAAGACCCAGGGAAGATCAGGCCTGCCGGAGTAACGCGCGAGGTTCTTGCCCACCACCGCCACGTGCGCGCTCACCACGTTCTTGCCGCTCTCTGGCAGGGCGACGGGTGTCTGGCTCGCGAGCGCCTCGATCAGCTTCTTCGGGTCTTTCTCGGTGGCGCCGTCGACGTAAAAGTGACCCACGCGGGCACACAGCGTGATGGCCAGCTCTTGACCGATGACGCGCTCTTCTTCGAAACCGGGGTCCTGTTTGCGCACGGGCTCACAGTTCACCTCGGCGGCAGCGCGGGCCACCTCGGCCTGGGCCATGAGTGCCTGGCTCTGGGCCATCATCTTGCTCATGTCGCCGACCGAGGGCTGGGTCAACAGCGGGGCACAACCAACGACGCAGACGAGAGTGGCCAGACCGGCGATGCGCACGAAGACCTCTTGTTCTCTGCAGGGAAAAGAAAAGGGGCCCGCGCGACCTGCACGGGCCCCTCGATACATGGTCTTCCGACTACTTGGTGGCCAGGGGCGCGAACACCTTGGCGGTGTCGGGCTTGGCGGTGCCCGTGGCGAATTCCTTCAGCTCGCCCTCACGCAGGCCCTTGAGCTTGGCCACGCGCTCATCGGTCGAGGGGTGGCTCGACAGCACGCCGCCGCCCTGGCCGCCCAACGAGACGAGGAACTTCTCGTACTCGGTGGGGTCGTAGCCGGCGAAGGCCACCAGCTCGAGGGCGGTGGCGTCGGTCTGGAACTCCGACTGCTTGTCGTTGCCCGTCTGGAGAAGGGTGATCACCGCGCTCATGATGAACTTGATGAAGCCGCCCTCTTCCTTGTCGAGATCGATGGTGCCGTCGAACTTCTTGGCGTACCTGGCCGCCTCGTCGGTGGCCGGGTTGCTCGGGCCGCCATGTTCAATCATGTAGCCCGCGTAGTTCGCCGCGATGCACTGCTTGTGCTTGGCGTCTTTGTACTTGGCCAGCGAGTGCTTGTGCACGACGTGGCCGATCTCGTGGCCCAGCACGCCGGCGAGCTGCGCCTCGTTGGTGATCTTCTTGAGCAGCGCGGTGGTGACCACCACGTAGCCGCCCGGCGCGCTGAACGCGTTGACGGTGTCGTTTTTGATCACCGCAAAGGTCCACGGCAGGTCAGGGCGAGCAGAGTAGCGCGCCAGGTTCTTACCGACGACCGACACGTAGGCCGTCAGGTCGTTGATCGCGTTGTCGGGGAGCGTGACCGCCTTCTTGTCGGCCAGGTTCTTGTTCAGGGTCTCCGGGTTCTTCTCCGTGAGCCCCTCGAGGAACAGGTGGCCGCTGTTGGAGATGAGCTCGACGCCCACCACGCCGCCGATGGCGCGCTCTTCATTGAAGCCGACCTCGCCCTTGAGGACGGGCAGGCATTTGTTCTCGGCGTAGGCCGTGGCGTCCTTGCCCAGCTTGGCGATGTCAGCCCCCGCATTCGCGATCGCGGCGGGGTTTCCGCTGCGCACCGAGTTGAAGAGAGCGCAGCCAGAGCCGTACACGCTGATCAGCGACAGGGTCGCCAGTTGAAGGGCCTTCACTTGCCACCTCCCAGTTCTTTCGCCTTGGCGGCGAGGGCCGCGGGCGAACACTTGGCGAAGTTGTGCTGCTCGACGTAGATGATTTCAGCGGCGGCTTCAGACTTGTTCACGTTGCCCTTCGCGTAGGTGACGCCGGCAGGGGTGAGCGCCTTGGTGGCCGCGCCCGACGAGGCGAAGGCTTGCGCCGACATCGGCTTGCCTGAGGTGGAGTCGATCTCCGCGGCCGGCTTGGCGGTCGAGAGGTTCGTCATCATCACAAAGCCCTTCTTTCCCGAGACGCTGATCTCGTGAATGGTCTTGTTCTCACTGGCACCGTTCCAGATGACCTCGGTACCCGGCTGCAGCACCACGAAGGGGGGCCCGCTAAACTTGAAATCTTTGTAGACCTTGGTCTCCTTCGACTTGATGTAGAGCGGCCCGCCCTTGGGGACTGCCCATGCTCCGCTTGCGCTGATCAGCGCGATGGCGGCCACTGCGCGAATGCTGCTTTTCATGTTGCCTCCGATTGCTGCGTCATTTTTCCAACCCTGAGACCGCGTCCCAAGCTTCGGGTGGCGGGTGAAGTTCGTACTCCGTGCACAATGAGAGGAGGCGCCTGCTCGGACCGTCACTCTCGTCGACCTGCAGCGCTTGACCCAGCTTCATTTTCGCGGCGGTGAATCTTCGCGCGCGGTAGGCGAGCAGGGCCTGACCGTACAGGTCAACCACTTTGAGCTTGTCGTGGTGCAGCTGCCCGCGCATCGCCAGCAGCTCGTAGACGGTGACCGCGTTCTGCTTGCCCGCCACGCGCACGTGATCGAGCTCGCGGGCTTCGACGTGCTCCTTGACCGCCTCGTACGTGCCCGGGCCCATCATGATGAGCGTGCCGTAGTTCTTGTTGGCGCCCTCGAGCCGCGCGGCGAGGTTCATCTCGTCGCCGATGGCGGTGTAGTCGAGCAGCTGGGCCGAGCCGATGTTGCCCACCATCATGGTGCCGGTGTTGAGGCCGATGCGCGTGTAGACGTCTGGCAGCCCCTCGCCGCGAAAGTCTTCGCGCAGCGCGGCGATGGCCTTCTGCACCTTGAGCGCACCGCGGCAGGCCCTCAGGGCGTGATCGCCGTGGGTCACCGGCGCGCCGAAGAGCGCCACCACCGCGTCACCGATGTACTTGTCGATGCACGCGCCCTCGCCGGTCAGCTCGGGCGTGACCGCCGAGAGGTAGCGGTTGAGCAGGCGCATGAGCGACCTGGGCTCGTCTTTGAGCTTCTCAGAGAAGGTCGAGAACCCCTTGATGTCGGAAAAGAACGCGGTGACCTCGAGGTTCTCGCCCTCGAGCGAGGGGAGCTTCTTCTGCTCCACCATCAGCTCGACCAGATCCGACTCCATGTAGTTCTGGAAGAGCTCCTTCAACCGGTCGCGCTCCTTGCGGGCGAACAGCCGCTCCCACGAGGTCGCGAGGATCGAGGCGATGGTGCCGGCGAGCCCCGGCAGGGCAGAGAGCACGTGAATGCGGGTGGCCACCAGGAAGCTGCCGGTGATGGTGAAGAACCCCACGTAGAGGAGCACCGGCCAGCCGATGTCCACGAAGGTGTTGCGCACCACCAGCACCAGGCCCACCGAGAAGAGCGCCACCAGGAAGGAGAACAGCAGCGAGACCCAGAAGGGCGCCGCCAGCACGAACTGATCCTTGAGCATGTTGTCGATGGTGGCCGCGGTCTTCACCAGGCCCGGGGTGGCCTGCTCGAGCGGGGTGGCCTTGGAGTCACCCGTACCGACCGCCACGCCGCCCACCACCACGATCTTGTCCTTGAAGAGGGTGCCCTGGGGATCCTGCTCGATCACGCCGCCGGGGCAGTCTTCTTTCACCGCGTCGGTCTTGCCGATGCGCGCGTTGCAGAAGTGAAAGCGGCCCACCACGTCGACCAGAGGGACCATGCGAAAACGATCGTGCAGCCTGCCGCCGTAGTGAATCTCGGCAGTGCCGTCGTTGTTGATGCGAATGGTGCGCGAACCGATGGTGAGCTTGCCGGGCTCGAGCTGCACCTCGACTGCTTTCTCCAGCTGCGCGAGGACGACCACGGGCGGGGTCGCGTAGGTGTTGTTGCCATCGGTGAAGACGAAGCCGGTGCGGCGCAGCTTGCCGTCTTCATCTTCTTCGCTGCTGACCGCGCCAAAGCCGTCGGTGGTCTCGAGCACGCGGGGCAACGAAGGCATGGGGTAGTTGGCGAACTCTTTGCCCGTGGGGTCACCGTCGGCGTTGCGCTCGATCTCTGAAGGGAACTGCGGCAACTCGAGGCCCTTCATCGTCACCGGCACCGAGTAGGCCTTCGCTGCCCACAAAATGCGGTTCTCGCCGGCAGCCCTGGCCAACTCGAGCTGCTCTGCAGGCGTGGGGTCTTCGGGGAACTCACCTTCAGGCACGCCCTTCTCGGGCGGCGCGGGCATCGGGCCCACCGGGCGAGCCATGGTGGCCTCGACCTTCGGCAGGGCCCTGGCGGTGGGCGAGATGTTGAAGCCCAGAATGACCGGCGTCTGGATTTCTTTGAGCGCGTTGGCGAAGGCGAGATCGCCCGTGCCGTCAGACGACTGCTCGTTCATCACCATGTCGAAGACGATCGCCTTGGCGCCCGCCCTGGAGAGATAGGTGACGAGGTCTGCCCACACCACGCGGTCGAAGGGCAGGTTGGCGCCGTAGCGCTGGCGAAGAAACTCCTGCTCGGAGACCTGGGTCATGGTCACGTCGTCGAGCGCGACGATCACCACGTCTTCCGAGCGGCCCGATTTGCCCAGGCCCGTCTTCTCTTGCACGAACTTGATCGCGTCACGCTTGGGCAACGTGAAGGCCTTGAGGCCGTCGTCGTACGCGCCGCGTTCGTCGTCGGAGATCTCCATCACGTCGAACTCCCACCACGCGGCGGCAACACCGGTGGCGACGACGGACAGGACCAGCATCACGAGCCACATGCGGCTCAGGCGCAGACGGATCAGCTCGAGCGCGCGTTTCATGGCGGCAGACCATACGCGGCACCGCGGCGATCAGAACGAGAAACTCGGTTCCGATGTGGCAGGTCTTCTTGCCGGGCAAGTCGCGATGTTCGCGCACCCGGTAATGCAGTCACGCCCACGAGACGGTGAAGACCGTCGCCATCGATGGCAGCATGCGGAACTCGACCTTCGGGTCACGCACCTTGAGCTGCTGCAGCGCCTCGAGAAGAATCCCCCTCGACCAGTTGGGAATGCCGGACGTCGTTTCGAACTCGAGCTCGACGCAGGTGGGGCTCAGCTCTCTCGCCTTGACCTTCGTCACGTTGTCGCCGGTGTTGAAGTTCTCTTTCACCCGCAGCAGGGCCCGCCTTGGGCCGAGCATGCGCAGCAACACGAACAGGCCGCGCCCCACCAGCCCATCCCGGTAGCCTCGAATCATCTCGCGGCCGAGCTCTTCGACCGCGTCGTCGGGCGCCTTGCCCGGGCTCATCCGTTTCGCCGTTGCGCGCAGCATCGCTGTCCACAGCTCGAGGCTCATTTCCTTCGGCCGACTCGCATCGACGCCCATCGCTCTGAGCTCACGATCGAACTCGAGGCTCAAGAGCCCGCGCCGCAACAGAACGCGTGCGATGAACGTTTCGACGGTGTGCTGGTAGATGACGCCTTCCATCGGTCGTGGCTTTCTGTCCTACGAGAACGCGCTCAGTTTGCTTCGCAATCCCCGACGATTCGGCAGTTCGAGGCATCGAAACCGGTGCATGACTGCAGCAGGGTGTTTGGTCCAGCTGCTGAGCAGCTGCCTGCGCCGCTCGCCCTTTCCGTCCGAAGATTCACGACTGAAAAGCTCGTCGGGCAGATCGTCGCCGTGGGGACGATGGTCGACGTCGAGCCGGGCAGGCCGATGCCACACGCCATCGCGTTGTACCGAGTCGTGAAACCACCAGGCACCGTGCAGGTCGTCGTCGCAAAACTGTTGCTGTCGCGGCAGTCATCGCCAAGACAGCTGACCGCAGTGCGTGTCCCTGCGGGTGCGCTGGAACCCGTACATTGAGTGAAAGCCACGCCGACGCAGTACTGATCCTGGTCAGCGTCAGTGCGGAGTTGCAGACTTGTGAAACGGGTCGCATCGGTGTCGTTGCAGTCGTCGGTCGTCGCGCAGGCCGCAGCGAATCGTCGACCGGGGAGCGCCACGGCGCCCACGCAGTCGAGGGAGGTGGCACCCACGCAGTAAGCATCGCTGTCCGCGTCGGTGCGCGAGACGACCAGGTGATATCGCGACGGGCTGGCATCGTTGCAGTCATCGGTGGTTGCCGTGCACGCGCTCGAGAAGCGCCGTCCACTCGGCGCCGTCGCGCCCACGCACGAGCTGGTCTCGGTGCCCGCGCAGAAGGTGTCTGCATCGGCGTCGGCCCGCGTTCCCTGCAGTCGATACAGATTTGGGTCTGACGGCGAGCAGTCGATGCCGAACGATGCGCCAGGAGCCACGAAGCCACTCGGGCAGTTGCCGAACGCGGCCCGCGTCGGGTCGGGGCATCGGGCGCTCGCAGTCGCAGCGGTGGCATACCGATCACCGTCAGCGTCGGGGTAGCAGATGAGCGTCACCCCGTTGTCGTTGGTTCCGTCGCAGTCATTGTCTGCGCCGTCACAGACTTCAAAGACCGGCGTACCCGCAACGGCATCGCAAGCAGCTGCCCCGCTCGTACACGCGATCGCGCCCTGACGAAGACAAGCCCCCACGCCCGCTGAGCAAGCCCCACCCAGAGACTGGCAGCTCGAGCCGCAAACCGACTGGCCTGACGGACAGCCGCAAGCGCCCGAGGTGCACGACTGACCGGTCACGGAGCACAAAGTGTTCGGCGCTTCATCGGTCTGCCCGTCGCAATCGTCGTCGAGCCCGTTGCAGAGCTCGGTACCCGGTGTGGCTGCCACCGCGCTGCACGTCGCAGTGCCGTTCAGACACGCGGTCGTGCCCGCCCTCAGACACGCGCCCACACCTGCGGAACAAGCCCCTCCAAGGGTCTGGCAGCTCGAGCCGCATACGCTCGTCCCCACGGAGCAACTGCACGCGCCAGCGGTGCAGGACTGGCCCGTGACGGAGCAAAGCGAGCCGTTGTCGGTCTGACCATCACAGTCATCGTCGACGCCGTTGCAGGTCTCGCTGGCCGGTGATGCCGCGATGGCGCTGCACGAGAGCGAGCCGCCGGTGCACGTCGAGCTGCCACCTCGTGCACAGCCGCCGATACCCACCACGCACCCACCATCCAACTCGATCACCCCTCCATCGATCGGAATGCCGCCGCCGTCAGCGCTGGAGAGGGCGTGTTGCTCATCGATCTGTCCATCACAGTCATCATCCACAGCGTTGCACGACTCGGCCGACGCCATCACGGTGCATGCCGTGAGGGACGAGCCGCCGTCGCGCGCTTCACAGGTCTGGCTTCCCCGGCCTGCGCAACACGCTTGCGACATGCCAGGGTTGAGACAGGCGCAAGCTTCGTTCGCCGTGCCGTCACAGTTCTCATCCACATTCGCGGAGTCGCAACGCTCCGAGGCGGAAGGATTGATCGAGGCTGCCGCATCATCACAGTCGGTGTTCGTGCCGACGAAACCAGACGGCTTTATGCACGCACTCTGGCTTGCTCCGGGGGCGTTCGAGCCGAAACCGTCCCCATCGAGGTCGCGGTAGAACGTCTGGGTCACGCCATCGTCGACGAGCCCGTCGCAGTCGTCGTCGACGGCGTTGCACACCTCAGGCAGCGCGTTGACAGCGAAACGGCAGTCCGCCTCGAACGTCCCGTCGACGCAGACCTGAAGGCCCTTGCGGCACGCCCCCACCGGCTCAGGACCGCAGGGCCTCGACTCGCCTGTCTGGCAACCGGGGGCCTGTGTTTCCACGCACGCACCGCTTCGGCAAACGAGACCAGGTGAACAGTCGGCGTCGGAGGCGCATGTCTTGCCCGGCATCTGCGCTGAGCAAGAGAAGAAAAATACGACACCGACGACCAGCACCGAGAACCGAGTCATCATTTGGCCACTATCGTTGATTTCAAGCCGATTGGCACAATGTGACTGCGCTCAGGGCCGCAGCGCCCGCAAAATGGTGGCGTTCTCGCCGATCAGGAAGAGCTCGAGTTGTCCGGTGCCCAACCGCCGGCCGCGCACGGAGCGCAGTGGCCAGCGGGTGCCCGTCTCAAGGACTTCCCAAACGCCACCGGCCGAGTGCGACAGCAGCCCGTCTTCGCCTGCAGCGTAGATGTCGGTCGGTGAGGTGCCCCAAACGCTCAGCAGTGGGCCTCGCCCTTTCGGGTCTGTCATTGTCCAACCGCCGTCGGTGGAACGCAGCCAGCCGCGATTGCTCTGCGCTCCCACGGTGACCAGCTCGAGATTTGCGCTGTTTTGAGGCGCGGCCCACACGCTGTAGAGGTCGTCGGCGCAGTCGGGGTTTTTGATGTTGAGCCAGCCGCCGTCTGCCGAAACATCGCGACGGAGCACCACACAACCCTGTCCCACGATGTACGCGCCGCCATCCGGGTTGCCATCGATGTCGAAGAGATCGGGGCCTCCGTCGGGGAAGAATATGTTGCGAGACCAACCGGTCGCGTCACGGTGCCAGATCTCACCCCGGTTCCCCACCGCCCAGAGATCGTCTTGCGAGGTGCCCCACACGGCGTTGAGGTTCACCATGAACGTCTCGTCGAGTGGCACGTTTGGGGCCTGCATGCTCGAGCCGGGTGCGCCCTCGAACAGCCGCCGGCCGATGCCGACGTACACCCTGTAGGTATTGCCCGGCGCGATCCAGAGATCCTTCATGTCGACGACCGACCCAATGGCGCCGCTGAAGGTCCACCCGGCTGCTTCCGAGCGGTCGAAGAGAAGCGAGTTGTCTCCCACCACCACCGCTCGCTGTGTATCGACCCAGAGCCCCGAGAAGTTCGAACTGACGCCGTCAGCCAGTGAAACCCATTGGCCGTTCTGATTGCGAAACATTGAGCCGTTTCCGCCCACCAGCCAGCCATCGTGGAAGGTATCTGGGGGCGTCCAGAGGCCGTTGTACGGCAGGTAGGAATTGACCGGCCCATCGAAAGGGACCTGGACCGGGGGCGTTCCTCGCCAGATTCCCGTGTTTCCACAGTGCGCGACGCTGACCGGGCCCTGCGCGAAGCCAGCGGCACACCCGAGTCCTGACTCGAACTCGCGGGTCCAGCTGCCATCTGCGCTGCGAAGCCATAGCTGGCCTACCGACTCAAGTGACGAGATCTGCTTTGTGACGGCCGCGTGAAAGATGCCGGGGCCGGTCGACCACATTCCGTTGATGGCGACGTCGGAGCCGGCGTCGAAGGTCAGCTCGAGCGCGCCCCCGGTGCACGGCCCGATGCCGTGCAGGTCGACGGTGGCAGCGATCAGGCAAGTGCCGGCCTCATCGAAGGCGACTGAAGAAAGCAAAACGTTGGCTGATGGGCTGGGGAGCTGCTCAAAGACGCGGGGCCACCACACACCGGCAGGGCTGCGTATGGCGATCACGCCGCCCGCGCCTACGGCCTGAATCTCGAGACCATTGCCGCGAATGGAGACCAGCTGCGGGGGGAGGGAGGCAACTGCCCACATTTCATCGACCCAACCACCGTCGGCGAGAAGCCGCCTCGGTCGCATGGGCGCGGTGGGGGAACTCGGCTCAGTTTGGCCGACCACCAGCACCACGTCGCCGTTGGACCAGACGGAGTTCAGCTGTGCCGTCGCGGGGAACTGCTCCGAGTGGTTTTCCAGTCGCGTGCCGTTCCAGTGAAACACGGTGCCGACTGATCCGACCATCCACACGTCGGAGGCGTTCTTGCCCCACACGGCCTTGAGGTCGTTTCCTTGAGGAAGCGGGTACTCCCAGCAAAAGCCGTTGCGGCAGATGCCGTCGACCGGGGCGCTGCCACCGTCGGCACCGCC
>JAYTAT010000960.1:0-6665 GCA_043737315.1 Archangium sp. | reverse complement strand
GCGATGATCAAGGTCA
This sequence comes from Archangium sp., assembly GCA_043737315.1. Taxonomy (GTDB): domain Bacteria; phylum Myxococcota; class Myxococcia; order Myxococcales; family Myxococcaceae; genus Archangium_A. Next base: position 6,649 of record JAYTAT010000960.1, on the reverse strand, counting down.
CCCAGCGCAGCACACGAGGGCGTGTGGAGAGCCCGACGAGAAAGGGCAGCACCAGCAGCAGCGAGAGCCCGATGCAGTGAAGAATGTCGATTCGCAGCAGCCACTTTGGATCCCGCCAGATGGGAAACCAGATGAAGTTGATGACGCTCGCGATCAGCAGCACCTCGCCGATGCGTTTGAGCGTCTTCTTCGCCTGCTCTTCACGCCTGCCCGCGAGCCCGGCGCGCACCTGAACCAGCGCGAGTGCGAAACCGGCAGAGAAGATGAACGAGGGCGCGACGAGGCCGTCGATGGCCACCAACTGCGCGAAAAACGCAGTCTTGTGAATCTCAGGCAGTAGCAACACCAACGCATGGGTCTGCAGCATCACCAGCACCGCCACGCCACGGAGCCAGTCGAAGGCGTAGATCCGGGGCAGGGGGCTTTCCATGAGCGTCAGTGGTGCCGAAACGGCGGGGATGCGCTAGTCATTTGCCTCGATGAGCGCCCAGAACCACGAGTCAGATCCGAAGAACCTGCCGGTGCCCCTCCCTGAGCGGCCGGAATTCGACATCGAACACCACCGCCGCGAATGGACCAGCGGTACGCGCGGCGGCGGGCATGTGCCGAAGACCTTCACCTGGCCCACCAACCCGAAGCAGAACCAGGAAGAGAACGGCTCGGGCGAGGTGGAACAAAACCCCACCGGGTGATCAGCTCGGACGTGGCGCGCAGTGTTCGGAGAGTCGATCCGAACTCGTCGAAGTCCACTGCCGGTCTGCGGCTGCACGCCCCGAGGCCGACGAAGCTGCCCGAAAGTTCCTCTCCAGAGGCCCCTCACTTTGACGAGCGCTGCTTTGTCGATCCATGCTCAATGGCTACCCGAACCCCAACAAGGAGAACGACGATGTCATCTGCACTCAAAGATAAGGTGAAGGGCGCGCTGAAGGAGGCCAAGGGCAAGGTGAAAGAGGTCGCCGGAAAGATCACCGACAACCCGAAGCTTCAGGGCAAGGGCATCGCCGAGAAGCTCGCGGGCAAGGCCGAGCGCAAGCTGGGCGAGATCAAGACCGTTCTGGGGAAGTAAACGCCAGGCCCGACGGCGAACCAACTTCAAGACCGCCGGCAGTCGCGGCGGTCTTTTTTTTATCCATTAGAGCCGGCCCACGAGGCTCGCGCCCAGCGGCGCCCCCGCGACGCCCGGTACGACGGTGACACTGGGAATCGCGCCGTCGCGCTCCGACCAGCGGCCCGGCGAGACCAGACCCGCCATCAGCACGACGAGGCCAGCGAACTGCGCCGACGGATCAACCAACGCCAGCAGGTACACCCCGCTCGAAATATCGATGATGCCACCGGGTCGGTGCAACTTCGCGGCAAGGTAGAGCGTTCCGACCGCAGGGGTCAGGCTCCGAGGCTCATACAATGCCAACCCCACACGGCACTCTCGGCGCGCAGCTTGCTCTGCAAGCTGGAATGCTCCTCGCCCTCGCGTTGCAGCCCTCTTGCGCGCAGGTGGCTGACGACCGGCTCGACAACACAGCGGTCACCGTCGACGCAACGCTCGTGCGCCCTTGCCCGCTCACCGGCGCGACGTACCCGGTCCGTTGGGACGCATGATGCCTGCTGTGCGCTACACTCTTTGCATGGCGTTCTCCGCTGCCGATGATGAAGCTGCCGCCCGCAAGCATCGCGCTGCGATGCGCGGTCAAATGACCGGTCGTGTCCTCGCGCTCGGCGAAGAGGAACCCGCGGAGGCACCTCCTCAGACGTCGGCCGAACGGATCTCGCTGTTGGTCGAGCTTACCGAGGCGGCCTGGGCGATGACCGGTCAGCCGTGGCCGTCGCTGCCTCGTGCGCAGTGGCCTGGCCGGGTGAGGCTGTTGGGTGAAGTGCCGTGAAGCTTCCGGCAGACTTCCGCGACGTGCTGGTCTGCCTGACCGACGCCGAGGCCGAGTTCATGATCATCGGTGGCTATGCCGTCGCGCATCACGGCCACGTGCGTGCCACGAAGGACATCGATGTCCTCGTCAGGCCGACCCACGAGAACGCCGCCAGGGTGATGCGTGCGCTCGAGACGTTCGGCGCGCCGTTGTCAGCGCTCGACATCCACGCCGCCGATTTCGCGACGCCGGGCAAGGTGATCCAACTGGGAATGCCGCCGCTGCGCATCGACATCCTGACGGCCGCGACCGCGCTCGACTTCGAAGACGCCAGCCAGACGACCGGCCGGCTCGACGTCGACGGCCGAGCAGTTCCGGTCATCGGCCTCGACGCGCTGCTCAAGAACAAACGTGCTGCTGGCCGGCCGCAGGACCTCGCCGACGTCGACAGTCTTGAACGCCTGCGGACCACACCGGGACGAATCTAGACTGCCAGAAGCAGACCCCACCGCCTGTCAGAGTGCCCTTCGCTCCATGACGCCTGGCCTCGACGTGCTGCCACTTTGAGGCTCTCGGAGTCGGGCAGCGCCCGCGAGGCCAGCCTGTTTGTGAGCGCGACCCACTGAGTTCGACGTTGCTTCCGGCGGGGTGCAGCGCCATCTCGAGGTGGTCTCGTTCTTCTTCGCCTCCAGGCAGTTGCGCCACAGCCAGGCCAAGTTCGTGGCGGCGGGTCTGACTTCGCTGCCACCTCCAGCTCGTGACGCGGCTCGCAGAAGACCGCGCACGGCTCAGCCACCTGCGTCAATGACCTCGGCGATTTCGTGGGAGGCCCTCAGCGCCCCGTGAGTCGAGCCTGCCTTCGACTCAGCTCGGGTGTTTTTCGCTGCGCTCGAGCGCGCGAAGGGCACGGCGCCAGCGCAGCTCGCAGAAGAATTGCGCGCTGAGCTTTCGAGCGCAACCGAGGAGATGCCCGAGTCGTTCAGCGATCGGGTAGCGCACTTCATCACCATGAGCTCACGCCGCGTGCTGGCGCTGAGCGTGGCGCCCATGTGGCGAGCGCCAAGAATGCGAGCGAGGCCGCGGCGGAAGTCGAGAAGCTCGGCGTGGCCAAGCTCGAGGCGATCGTGGTGGGTCAGCTCGAGAATCTCTTCTCGCTTCAGCTGACGTGGATCGCCGGTGGGTCGTTGTTGGTGTGTCTGGTTCCTCAGTTGGCCTGGTTGCTCTTCTGATCTGCGGTTTGCCCCCTGAACTTCCGAGCGCCGACTCTTCACGAACGACGACTCTTCACGAACGACGCTGCGCAGCTCGATGAACTGAGGCGGTGTCGAGGAACGTCGAGGGCCGACTTCGCTGAGCTGAATCAGGCGGCAAGTCGAGTATCCTGTGGCGTCATGAAACGACTCGCGCTCGCGCTGACCTGCGGTCTCTTTGCGGCCTGTAACCCCGGTAAGGTGTGCGCCGACGCGAGCGCGAGCGGCACGCTTTGTATTCCCGACGGGGGCGCGCTGGCCGATGCGAAGCTGAGCTTCGCAGTGCACGAATCGTGTGGTTCCCCGTGTGATGACTTCGATCCGGTGTGCCGGGTCGTGCGCAGCGGCAGCGAGATCAGCGTCAACCTGGTGGGAACGAGTTGCACCGATCCCGCCATAAAGGCGTGCCCTGCCATCTGCTCCATCCGCACGTTTCGGTGTGACCTGGGTCCGCTCCCCGCGGGGACGTACGTGGTGCGCAGCGGTGCCGAAGAAGCACGCACTTTGATGATCACTGACGCGGGCGCCACCCGCTGCGGTCTCGACGGAGGGTGACCTGCCCGACGGGCGGCGATCACCCCCGCTGGCACCATGACGAATCAGGACGGCATCAGCGCCAGAGAGACGCAGGCTCTCGACTGGCGGCGCGACGCCGATGGGCGGTGTCTCCCTTTTCACGCGAGGAACGACATGTCGGTCGACATCATCGTCGCGTGGCCGCGCACGCGAAGACGCCGGGGTCGAGGTCCGCCCGGGCGGTTGCTTCAGTTCGGAGTGAGCCTCCACAACTGGCCCTGGTCGCTGTCGGTGGCGGCGTAGAGGTTCCCGTCTGGGCCCTGCACCAACGAGCGGATCCGCGCGCCCTGAGGCAGGTTCAGCTCGGGGTGCGTGAGCAGGGCACCTGCCGTGTCGAGCCGCAAGATGTAGATGCGCTCGCCCCCGAGAATGCCCACCGCAAGGGCGCCGTTCCAATCGCGCCACTGCGGCCCGGTAAGAAAGGTGCAGCCCGCCATGCCCATGGAGTCTGCCAGCGCCCAGGTCGGTCTCATCGCAGTGGGGTAGCGGGTGAGGTCAGTCATCACCGTGCCGTTGTACCCCCAGTAGGTCGGGGTGCCCGAGGGGTCCACCGGGTTCCACCCGCCGTTGCCGCCTGAGACGAGCTTGGTGACTTCATCGTCGGAGTTGGGGCCGTGCTCACAAATGAAGGGCTCGCCGCTCTCGCGGAAGGCCAGCCCCTGCGGGTTGCGGAACCCGTACGAGAAGATGCTGGGGGCCGCAGGCGCCGCCATGTTCCCCGCGGGGATGCCGCCGGTGCGGGTGATGCGCATCACCTTCGAGCCGAGGCTCGTGAGATCTTGCGGCACCGTGGGGCGGCGATTGTCGCCGGAGGTGATGTAGAGGTTCCCGTCGGGCCCGAAGCGCAGCCGGCCACCTGAATGGGCGCCGCCGGTGTAGGCGATGCCAGTGAGCAGGTCTTGCCTGTCGCTCACCCCGGTGAAGGTGGCGTTGACGCGAAAGCGCACCACCCGGTTGTCGGTGACGCTGCTGCCAGCGGGCTGCGAGGCCATGAAGACGTAAATGAAGCGGTCGGTGGCCCAGTTGGGGTCCACCGCGATGCCCAGCATGCCGCTCTGGTCCGCGGCGACGACGTCAGTGGGCCGGTGAAGCAACTGATGCGCGGTGGCCCCCGGCGGCACCACGCGGATGTCGCCGCCGCGCAGCGTGAAGAGCATCGCGCCGTCGGGTGTGAAGGCGATGTCCCAGGGGCGCGCCAACCCCTGGTAGAGCACGGTGCGGGTGAGGGTGGGCGCGCCAGTCGCCACCGCAGTGGCGGTGAACTCGATGGCCGCCAGCGTCCCAGAGATCGCCCGCAGCCGCTGGGAGCCCGCCGCCCCGCCCATCACCCAGTTGCCTACCTGGGCGACGCCGTTGGCATCGGTGGTCGTCGTGCCACCCGTCACCGAGCCGCCGCCCGACACCGCCGAAAACTCCACTGCGCGCGCTGCGATGGGCATGCCCTGCCCGTCGAGCACCCGCACCGCGGGCCGCACCGCGACCGCAGCCGAGACATTTGCCGTCTGCAGGTTCCCGGCATGCAGCACCATCGACTCCTGGCCCGCGCTGGTGCCGGTGGCCACGAACTCTACCGGCGGGAGCCCCGGGTACTCGCCGCGCAGGCGGTTGCGGCCCGGGGTCGCGCCGAGGCGCCAGCCGCCCACTGTCGCCACGCCCGCAGCGTCGGTGACGCCGGTAGCGGCGCCGGTGATGGTGCCGCCGCCCTCGAGAATCAAGAAGGTTGCGGTGAGCCCGGCGACTGGGTTGTCGTGCCGATCGGTGATGCGCATCGCGGGCGCCACTGAGACCGCGGTGCCCACCGGCGCGGACTGCCCGTCGCCCGCGGCCACCGAGGTGCGAATCGGGGCGTTGGGGACCGCCGTGGCGGAGAAGCGCAAGGGCGCCGTGCCCCCAACCGAGGTGGCGTTGAGTTGGTGCTGGCCCACGCTGGTGCCCAGCGTCCACGCACCGGCGCTCGCCACACCCTGCGCGTCGGTGGTGGCCGAGGTCGCCTGCACCGAGCCAGAGCCGGCGGTCGGCGTGAAAGCCACCGTCGCCCCCTCCACCGGAACCCCGCTGCGCTCCACTCGCACCCTCAGCGGCACCGGGAGCGCCTCATCGATGGGCCCCGTCTGCAGGGCGCCTGCCTCTGCGCTCAAGGTCAGCGGAGCAGGCTCGCTGGAGCCGCCGCCAGTCGCTGCTTCGCCGCCGCCAAGGGGGGGATCATCGCCGGCGACCCCGACGCAAGCCTGCGAGTACAGCGCGAGAAGAATCAGAATGAGGATTCGCAGCAGCATGGAGGCTCCCGGGTGAAATATTGCGCCATCAGGTCATCGACCTGCCGCCCAACCAGCCGAACGTAGATGAGTTCCGTCTGCATCGCGTCACTTGCGAGTGCGGGCTCGTCACCTGCGCGACGCCGCCACAAGGTACGCCGGCAGGCATCTGGGGCCCTGGTTTATTGGCGCTGTTGGGCCATGGTGCTCAAGGTCAGCGGTAGCCGGGAAACGGAGCCGAAGCGTAGGCGTACATCTTGTAGAACGTGAGGCTGCCCAGCAGGTGATTGAGCACCAGCGGCCGGGTGATTTCCTCGAGCCGGTGTCTGGCAATCGCGTTGTCGTAGCGATGCGCGAAGCCGTGCAGCTTGTTGTTGAATCGCATCCAGAACATCACGCCGGGTGAGACGTACACCTCGTCGCCCTGCACGTCGTAGACGACGCTCATCGCGAAGCGCCCTCCGATTCCAGCGATGTCGTCGGGAGCGTTGCGATCGGTGAGCACGATCGACGGACCGATGCGTTTGCGGAAAGTGGCGGCGAGTTTGGTGAGCAGCTCTTCGCTCTGGGCGTCGGCCAGAGGGCGCTCGAGCACCAGGTCAGCGCTGTAGTCGCGCACCAGGCCAGGCGCGCTGGTCACCTCGGTCAGCGAGGGGAGCACGATGGAGTCTTCGAACTCGGCGATCTTCGCGTCTGCGCCCATGAC
>JAYTAT010000959.1:0-2682 GCA_043737315.1 Archangium sp. | reverse complement strand
CGCGTGCGACCTCGACCACCGAGCTTGCGGCCGGTGCACCGTGAGCTTTGAGCGCGAGGGTCAGAAAGGTCGCGCGGCCCAACGCGTCGAGCGCTTCGGGTGGAGCGGGCAGCGCCTTCTGCGCCACGGTGCGTTTGCCCTTCTGCGCGGTGGCCTGCTTCACGAAACCGCGTGTCCACACCTGGCGCGGTGCGAGCAGCCACCAGAACCACAGGCCGACGTTGGTGGGCAGCGGCTCGCCCAGCATTCGACCGGCCAACGCTTTGAGCAGCGTGAGCGTGCTGCTGCCTGGCCACTTCTGGTTCTCTGCAATCGCCTTGACCCGCTTCCAATCACCACGCGCGGCGGCGTCGGTTGCGAGCCACTCGGCGGCCACCACCCGCACCTGAGGCGGCGCGACGCGGGGGTCGAACATCAACACCGAGTCGAGCCATTCGCGCGCCGGTTCGAGGCGGCCCTTCGTTGCCTCGAGCAGACCAAAGGCCACCACGCCCGAGCCCTGCAGCGCCTTCTTCGACGAAGTGAGCTTGCGCTCGACCCACGCGATGGTCGAGGGCCACGGCTTTTTTTGCCGCGCGAGGGACCACGCCGCGATGAGCGCAGGGCCGCCGGGTTTGTCGCGTCGCCATTCCACGCGTGAGAGCCAGGCCGTGAAATACGCCAGCCGCACGAAGCCCAGTGGCGCCAAGACCCTGCGCGCGATCCACGCGGGGAAGAGCAGACAGAACGTGCCGAGGCCGAAGGTGAGCCAGATGCCGTTGCTCCCTTCCAACCCTCCGCCGATGAACGCCACCGCCGCGCCGCTGCCGATCAACTGAAAGGCGATCGTGAAGGCGGCTCCACTGTCCCGCCAGAAGCCCGAGCTGCCGCGCGAGAGGCGCACCGCTGCAGTGGTCAGACCGGCCTTGCGATTCTGCTCGTCGTTGAACAGGCGGCGCAGCACCACCACCAGAACGATGAGGCCGACAAGCGGGCCCATCAGCCTTCCCGCTCGGGCCCGTAGCCGAACACCGCCGGGGCACGCGGCCACTTCATAGCGTCAGGCGACTCCACGGGTTTGGGCACCGTGACTGAGATGGGCAACGACGCGAGCAGCTCGTGCACGAGCCGCCGTTTGGGATCTCGCAGCTCGGCCATCGCCGCGCGCACGGCCTCTTCGGTGCGGGCCTGTTCACCGACCGGGGAGCGGTAGACGCTCGACTCCTTGAGACCCAGCTGCAGCATGGAGAGCAGCTTGTTGCCCTCGCGCTCCAGCTCGGTGCGCGACGCAGTGGGCGAGACACCCAGCACGTAGAACGGATTTTCGGCGATGCGCTCGAACAGTCCCTGCGCCACGGCTCACCTCAGGCTGGAGTCATGACCGAGTTTGCGCGCCTGCGCATCGGCCGGCATCAACCGCCACAGCTGCTCGGTGACGCGTCTGATGACGCTGCTGTCGCCGCGATCGATCGCCGCACGCCCTTCGGCCACCAGCTTCTCTGCCTTCGGAAGATCCGTCATCGACGACACATCAGAGGCCGCGGTCTCGAACTGCCACTGCCACGCATCGGGGTGTTTGTAATACGCGGCGTAGCCCAGCTGGCGCACCTGGCGAATGCGCCGCTGCAGCTCGTGCACCTGCCGAGCGCGCCGGGCTTTCTCCACGCCGGCCACCGCTTCGTCGAAGAGCCGCTGCTCCTGCGGCGAGGCGAACTGCGCGACCCACCGCGAAGCCCATGACACCGCGCCGACCGCATCGTCTTCGAGCTCGGGAAACTTGGAGTCACCGTCGAGCTGCTCGAGGTTGGCATCGACCTCGAGCAAGCCGCGTTTGGCCTTCTGCCCAGCGTCTGCGTCACCACCCCGTGCGGCGGCGATGTCGGATTCCACCTCGTGCAGCGCCTGCTCGACGGTGCTGAGCTGCTCGATGCTGCGGGTCAGTCCGTGCCGGAAGGCGGCGGTGCGCAGCTGGGCCAGCCGTTCTCGGGTCGCGACCAGGCCGCCTTGCAGCGCTTCGGGCGTGGCATCGGGCACCATCAGCTGGGCGATCTCTTCGAAAACCTGCCGGGTGGAGATGACCATCGCGCGCGCCGAGAGCCGCCCACCGCGATCGAGTTCCAACGTCAGCTCGACCTGGCTCGCGGCGGGCAGGGTGGCGTTGAGCTCATCGCCGCGAATCTGCAGTGCGCCCACCAGCCGGCACAGGTGCGCTTGATCGTATTCACCCTGCACGATGGGAATGCGCAGCAGGCTCTCGCGCTCCCCTTTCACCAGCGCCTCGACCGTCTCGTGACGGAAGCTGCGGCGGGCGGGCAGGGGGGCGCCCCGCTCGAAGTAGATGTTCACGCCGTCATTCGCCATCGCCACGCCGATGGTGCGGGAGAGCGGCGGGTCGGTGAGGGTGACACCCTGCACGATGTTGAACTTCGAGGGCTTGAGCGCGACTGGCTTGCCGTCGACGCTCTTGCCGCGCAGGGTGAACTCGTTGGGGCGGCGCGGCTGCACGTCGACCGCGAGCACGAACGCGCCTTCTTCGTTGAGCTGCGCTTCGGCGCTCTTCCACCCGTCGTGGCGCTCGAGCTGAATGCTCACCGGCTTGACGCCCGGCTCTTCGACCAGACGGCCCACCACGTGCGGCGAGAGGTCGCTGGTCATCGCGGGGTACTGCAGCCAGATGCGGCGGCCCTGCTCTTCCACCTTCGG
>JAYTAT010000958.1:0-2682 GCA_043737315.1 Archangium sp. | reverse complement strand
CCCGACACCCTGACCACCAGCGCCGTCAGCACCTCCCCCGAAGACATTTGCAATGAAATGATGCCCGTCATACAAAGGCGCCATGCGGTATCCCGATGGCCACAAAGAAGCCGTGCGCGACCGCATCGTGACCGCTGCATCCGAGGCGCTTCGACGGCATGGCGTGGCGGGGGTCAGCATTCCCGCGTTGATGAAGCAGGCCGGCCTGACGCACGGCGGCTTCTATTCTCACTTCGAAGACCGCGACGAGCTGGTGGCCGACGCGGTGCGCGCTGCAGGCGACGCGACGGCGAAAGAAACCCTCGACGAAGACCTCAGCCTCGATGCGTCACTGGAGCGCTACCTCTCTGAAGGGCACCTCGACCACCCCGAGCGGGGCTGCGTGCTCGCGGCGCTCGGCCCCGACGGCCCCCGGCAGGCGGCCCCGGTTCGACGCGCCTTTGCCGAAGTCGCTCGCGGCTTCGTGGCCATCCTCGAGCGCAAGCTGAACCCGCGCAGCAAGGCAAAGCAGCTCAGCGACGAGGCCCTGGTGCACGCTGCCACCATGGTGGGGGCGGTGGTGCTCGGCCGCCTGCTCGATGCAGCCACCGCGAAGCGCCTGCTGACCGCCGCACGAAAGAGCCTCACGAACTGAAACACCGAAGGAAGCTGGGCCGTATCTGCCGTGCGTCCAGAGAGATGATGACGATCATGCAATCTAAAACACACCCCTCCATCGCAGCAGTTCAGGCCCGCGCCCCTCAAAAGGCACCCGAGCGGCTCACCGCCGAGTCGATTCGCGCCCTCGCGCTGGAAGCGGGCGCCGACGACGCCGCGGTGGTCTCGCTCGACCACCCTGACCTGGCGGAAGAACGGAGCCCGGTGCTCGCGGCGTTTCCCAAAGCGCGTTCGCTCGTCGCGTTGGTGCTGCGCACGCACCCCGCCAACATTCAGAGCCCACGGCGCAGCGTGGCCAACCTCGAATTTCACCGCACTGGAAACGAGCTCGACGAGGTCGCCTCCCGGCTCACCCTCGCGCTCACGGCCAAAGGCCACCCCAGCATCAACCCGCCGATGGCCTTCCCCATGGAGATGGACGACTTCCCCGGGCGCACCTGGGTCGTCTCGCACAAACGTGTCGCCGTCGCCGCGCAGCTGGGGCGCATGGGCCTGCACCGCAGCGTGATTCACCCGCGCTTCGGCTCGTTCGTGTTGTTGGGCACCGTCATCACCAGCGCGACCTTCGAGGGCGAGGTCACCCCTCTCACCTTCGACCCGTGCGTCGATTGCAAGCTGTGCGTCGCCGCCTGCCCCGTGGGCGCCATCGAGCCTGCGGGCGCGTTTCGTTTCTCCGCCTGCTACGACCACAACTACCGGGAGTTCATGACGGGCTTCGCCGACTTCGTGGAAGAGGTCGTGGAGAGCAAGAGCCGCGAAGAGTTTCGCGACCGCGTGCCGCTCAACGAGGCCGTCTCGACCTGGCAGGGGCTCTCGTACAAGCCCAGCTACAAGGCGGCGTATTGCATCGCGGTCTGCCCCGCGGGTGAAGACGTGCTGGGCGGCTTCATCGGGCGCCGGCCCGAATTTCTGCGTGAGGTGCTCGACCCGCTCACCCAACGTGTCGAGACCGTCTACGTGGTCGCCGGCTCCGATGCCGAAGCGCACGTGAAGAAGCGCTTCCCGCATAAAAAGGTGAAGGTCGTTCGTTCGAGCCTGCGGCCCACCAGCGCGCGCACGTTCTTCCGCGCCATTCCGCTCACCTTTCAGCGTGGCCCGGCGAAGGGTTGGAAGGCGACGTTCCATTTCGATCTCACCGGTGATGACTCGATTCAGGCGACGGTTCGTATCGACGACGGCACCCTCGAGGTCGAGAACGGGCTGACGGGCAGGCCCGACCTGGTCGTCCGCGCCGATGGCCGGTTGTGGATCGACATCGTCACGCTGCGAAAAAACCCCGTGTTCGCCGTACTCACCCGCCGACTGCGCACCACGGGCGACCGCTCTTTGCTGCAGCGTTTCGCTGCCTGCTTTCCCCGTTGAACCTCTGGAGCCCCCGATGAGCATCACGCTCGCTTCTTCTTCCCCCGCAGGCCGACTGTGGAAACGGTACGGCGCCTGGGCCGTCATCACCGGCGCATCTGACGGCATCGGCCGCGCCTTCGCCGTGGAGCTCGCGCGCGCGGGCTTGAACCTCGTGCTCTGCGCGCGGCGGGGAGAGGTGCTCGAGGCGCTCGCGATCGAGCTCTGTGCCCAGGGCGTGCAGACGCAAGTGGTCGCGGTGGATCTCTCGACACGCGAAGGCGTCGTCGCGCTCGCGCAAGCCACCCGTTCGCTCGACGTGGGGTTGTTGGTGGCCTCCGCAGGCTTCGGTACCTCGGGCCCTTTTCTCGAAGGCACGCTCGAGCACGAGCTGGGGATGATCGACGTGAACTGCCGTGCGCTCGCCGAGCTCAGCCACGTCTTCGGCAACCGTTTCGTCGCGCGCAAACGAGGCGGGCTGGTGTTGATGAGCTCACTGGTCGCATTTCAAGGCGTGCCGCGCGCTGCGAACTACGCCGCCACGAAGGCGTACGTGCAGTCGTTCGCCGAAGGACTCCGGCTCGAGCTCGCGCCTCACGGCGTCGACGTGCTCGCGTCGGCACCGGGCCCCGTGCACAGCGGCTTCGCGGCGCGGGCGTCGATGACCATGGGGTTTGCGCAGAC
>JAYTAT010000957.1:0-2689 GCA_043737315.1 Archangium sp. | reverse complement strand
GAGCATGAAATCCCCTGCCCCTTTCGCCACTTCGGCGTAATGGTGAGCTGCGTCGTCATCGTCACGCAGGTGAGACGAGCGACAGGAGAATTCGGCATACCGCCCATGATGGACACCACCATCAGTCGCAAGGTCGAGCCCCCGGTCATTCCCGGGTACGAGCTCAAGCAGCTCGTCGGCAAAGGCGGCATGGGCGAGGTGCACATGGCGACGCAGCTGTCGCTCCAGCGCACCGTGGCGGTCAAGCTGCTCAAACACGAGCTGGCCAAAGACGACCAGTTCATCGGGCGCTTCGAGAAAGAAGGCGCGGCGCTGGCGACGCTGCGTCACCCGCAGATCGTCTCGATCGTCGATCGCGGCAAGACGGGCGACACCTATTACCTGGTGATGGAGTTCGTCGACGGGCCCTCGTTGCGCGAGAAGATGCGCGACCCCGACTTCGACACCAACCGCGCGCTGGTCACCATGCTGCTCGTCGCGCGCGCCATCGACTACGCCCACGGGCGCGGCGTCATCCACCGCGACCTGAAGCCCGAGAACATTCTCGTCGACGAGCAGGCCGGCGGTATTCCCAAGGTCACCGACTTCGGGCTCGCGGGTCTCGACGAGTCGCACGGCCCAGCGCACCGGCACCTCACGCAGACCCACGTGTCGATGGGCACCGCCTCGTACATGGCGCCCGAGCAGTCGGTCGACGCGAAGAGCGCAGGCCCGCGCGCCGACCTCTACTCGCTGGGCGTGATGCTTTACGAGACGCTCACAGGTGAGCTGCCCATCGGTCAGTTCGATCCACCGTCGACGAAGAAACCCGAGCTCGACAAGCGCCTCGACGGCATCATCTCGCGCTGTCTCAAGCCCAACCCCGAAGATCGGTACCCCACCGCGGCAGCCCTCATCGCTGACCTCGAGAAGGTGGTGCAGATCAACTCGTACCTGAGCAAGTCGAAGGAGACGCCGCCGCAGCGCCTCCTTCGCCGCGCGCAGGAGATCGGCCGAAGGGTCGGTCGTACGGCGTCGATCGTGGTGGTGATGCTGGCGTTGATCATCATCGGCGCGGTGTTTCTGCGCAGCAGGTCAGAGGGCAAACGGGTGCTGGCGGGTGTCGAGCTGATGACCGACTTCGGCGCCAAGTTTCCGCTCACCAGCCCGGGCCGGGTGGACAGGTCGACACGCGAGGTGACCATCGGTGACGGCCCCGACACGGTGGGGTTGATGGCGCTGGGCCGCAAGCCCGAGGTTCAGCGCGGGGTTCTCGACTTTCTCGAGGTGGATGACGAGGCCGCGGGCCGCGTGGTGATCGACGCCGAGGTGATGGGCTCGGGTGTCGACTTCTCGGCGGTGGTTGACACGCACGAGACACCCGCGGGCCGGCTCGAGCCACTGTGGGAGCTCTTTCGTGGCCGCAGGCCCGATGCCCGCAGCGCGCTGATGCTGCTGGGCGAACACGGGCGCTACGTGGCGCTGGTGGTCTCGGGTGGTGACACCGAGCCGACGCTGGAGTGGGCCCTGGGGCCTGACAAACGCGGCTTCATGCAAGCGCCCCTGCCGGTCAAGCGCGTGGGCCAGCGGCTGGCGCTGAGAATGGACCCCGAGACGGGCGAGCTGTTCGCCATCACCGGTGAAGGGCGTGACGCGCGCGTGCTCGGCGATGGGTTGTGGCTGGGGCCGAACTGGCGGCAGTTGCTGGGCGATTCACCGCGGCTCGCGGTCGGCTGCCTGCAGGGGCGCTGCGTGTTTCACCAGGTGATGGTGCATGGCCTCGAGCTGCCCAGCGGGCTCTCGGCGCCGCCGCTGCCCAGGTCTGATGGGTTGCAGGATGGGGATCAGGCGGAACTCAAGGTTCCAAAGAAGCCGGTGCCAGGCAAGCAGGTCGCGGTGAAGCAGGTGGCAACCAAGCCGGTGCCGAAGTTCACGCCCAAGCCGAAGTCGACGCGGCGGCGCTGATGCCCCTCGCCCTGCGAAGCGAGGGTCGGGGTGAGGGGCCGACTAGAGAACCGCATTCATCGCAGCTTCGATCAACGCAAGCTGCGCGGGGTTGAGCAGCCGCGTCGCCCGCGGAAGCGTCGCCCACTCCGCGCGATCCACCTCGGGAATGCGAATGGTCTTGCCTGAGCGCGGCGGAAACTCGACGTCGATCTCATTGGAACGAATGGTGGCGGCATCGAGATCGCCACGGGCGGCAAACGCGATCACCTTCTTGCCGCTCTTGAGCGTCACCTCACCCAGCGCGACGTAGGGCCCCACCGGCGCGGGGTGGCCTACCTCTTCCGAGAACTCCCGCTTCGCAGCCGCGAGCGGCTCTTCACCCGGGTCGAGCAGCCCCTTGGGCAGGCTCCAGGCGCCCTCATTTTTCTGCGCCCAGAACGGCCCGCCGGGGTGCACCAGCAGCACTTCACGCGCCGCGCCGTTGCCCCTGATCAACGCCAACCCTGCCGAGCGGATCCCCATGCTCTTTCCGTTTATACCCGCGCGCGCCGAGTTACCGCGCCGGCCGGTTGTCGTAACGTGACTCGTCAAACCAGGCCGAGCGGGCTTTTCAGGGCTTCTGGCAGCCGTACTTCGCCTCGTACTTCGAGGTGCCCGCTTTGATGGCGTCGTCCATGGCGATGCGGGGCAGCCAGACCTCGGCGTCGTCAGCGACCGCATTGGCCTGCAGCGGGAGACCGAGCATGCCGCGCAGCGCGTTGGC